>DASPOZ010000405.1:0-9861 GCA_035625755.1 Candidatus Sulfotelmatobacter sp. | reverse complement strand
TAGGCGTCGGGGGGGCGGTCGGTTTCGGGGGGGGCGTCGGCGGCGTAGGAGCGGAGGAGGTCCGCCAGAATGGCGTCGGGCTTCCCCTCCATAGTGGAGAGCTGGACGCCGTGCACGTAGCGCGGGCCGCCGCCCGTGTCGGCGCCGGCGGCCACCCAGATCACCCGGCCCTCCACCTCCACGGAACCGGTCTTGCTGGGGACGCCCACGGCCACGACGCCCCCGGGCGGCACGCAGGTCGGGAGCTCGAGGAGGGCGCCGCCCACGCTCACATTGCGCAGCCTCCCGGCCAGGGGCGGGTCGGCCTGCGCCGCCCCCGGCATGCGGACCAGGCAGGTGACGGGGAACTGGACGGGAAACCGGGAGTGGCGGCGGCGCTCCTTCGGGACCTCGGCCATGGTGGCTCCGGCCTCACGCGGGTGAGGCGTGAGGCGTGAAACGTAAGGGGTGAGGCGTGGGGGGTGAGACGTAATGAGAATTCGCTGCCGAATTCTTCCTCCGTGCCTGTGCCCATGCCCGTGCCCGCCGGTGGGAGGCGCGTGCCCTCGTAGATCGTTCCGGCCATCCCGGTAAAGACATCGGGAACGGGAACGGGTACGGGAACGGGAACGTATCAGGCGCCTGCCAGGACCTCTTGGTAATAGGCTTCGTAGCGGGGCACGATGAGGTCCACGTCGAACAGGGTCACCGCACGGGCCCGGGCCGCCAGGCGGGCGCGGGCCATCCGTTCCTCGTCCTCCAGGAGCGCCAGGGCGCCCCGCGCCATCCCCTCCACGTCCCCCACGGGGAAGAGCAGGCCCGCCTCGCCGTCCCCCACCACCTCGGGGATGCCGCCGATGCTCGAGCCGATCACCGGCACGCCGGAGCTGATGGCCTCCAGGGCGGCCAGCCCGAAGGCCTCCTCCGAGCTGGGGAGGAGGAAGAGGTCCGCCACGCAGAAGAGCTGCGCCACGTCCTCCTGCTTGCCCAGGAAGATCACGTCCTTTTCCAGGCCCAGCTCGGCCGCCAGGTGCAGGGCCGCCGGCCGGTCCTGGCCGTCGCCCACCAGCAGCAGGCGGGCCGGCATCCGCTGGCGGACGCGGTGGAAGATGCCCACCACGTCCAGCAGTCGCTTCACCGGGCGGAAGTTGGAGAGGTGCAGGAGGAGGCGCTCCCCGTGGGGGGCGAAGCGCTCGCGCAGGCAGCCGGGGCCGTCCCGCCGGAAGGCCCGGGTGTCCACGAAGTTGGGGATCACGCGCGGAGGGCGGGTGAGGGCGAAGGTCTCGCGGGTGATGCGATCCAGGTAGTCGGAGACGCAGGTGACCCCGTCGCTCTGCTCCAGGACGAAGCGGGTGATGGGGTACAGGGACGGGTCGTTGCCCACCAGCGTGATGTCGGTGCCGTGCAGGGTGGTGACGATGCGGGGGGTGCGTGCCCCCAGCGCCGCCCGGGCCAGGTAGGCCGAGACGGCGTGGGGGATGGCGTAGTGGACGTGGAACAGGTCCAGCCCGGCGCCGCGGGCCACCTCGGTCATCTTGGCGGCCAGGGCGATGGCGTAGGGCGAGTGCTCGAATACCGGATAGGTGAGTACCTGCACCTCGTGGAAGCAGACGTTCACGTCCGCGCGCTGGAGGCGGAAGGGGAGGGAATAGGTGATGAAGTGCACTTCGTGGCCGCGGCGGCCCAGGGCCATGCCCAGCTCGGTGGCCACCACGCCGCTGCCGCCGTAGGTAGGATAACAGGTGATGCCGATCTTCATCGTCGCCTCACGGCGTGTTTGTCGTTTGTTGTTCGTGGTCTGTCGTTAAAGCCCGCGGGCCCTCCGGCCCCGGGCTACCCGAGCCTTCCCGGCGCGCCTCCCGAGGCGAAACGACAAACGACAAACCACAAACGACAAACGATATCCGAGACACGGCTCAGCCCTCGCCGGGGCCCAGGGGGCCCAGGCGCAGGAGGCGGTGCGTCCAGCCGGGGGTGGCGGCGGCAGCCCGGATGGCGGCCAGGAGGCCCCACCCGTGCTTCACCAGGAAGGGCAGCAGGCAGAGTACGCGCTCCTGCGGGCGCCCCCCCGGCATCAGATGCTCGCGCAGGCGATGCACCTGCGCCCGCAGGCCATCATCCCGACGCTTGAGCGCCTGGATCACCTTCTTTCCCAGGCCCTCGAGCTGGCGGCGGGCTTGGCCCGCGGCCTGGGCGGCCGGGCCCTTCAGCGTGGGATCGATCTCTGCCACCAGCCCCTCCACCTCCTTGAAGGTCCGGGCCAGGGCCGCCTGCGCCTCGGCCAGGCGGGCCTCGAAGGCCGCCGCCCGGTCCTGGCGCAGGATGGAAGAGACCAGCGTCTCGGCCTCCCCGCGCAGGTCGGACAGCGTGAGGTTGTGACGCGCCAGGAGGTCCAGGGAGCGCGGTTCCACAAGGGTGAAGGAGGCCCGCGGCAGGATGAGGGGCATGGGCACCCCGAAGGCGGCGTAGGCCGGGCCGAGTTGCGCGAAATAGGCCAGCTCGGCCGGCCCGCCGATGTAGGCCAGGGTGGGCAGGAGGGCGTCTTGCACCACGGGCCGGAGGGCCACGTTGGGGCTGAGGGCGGCGGGGTCCACCGCCTCGGGGGCCAGGGGCACCAGGTCGCCCCCGCGCTGCACGCACAGGCCGCCGGCCGCGCGGCGGATGGGCCAGCGGCCCCCGTCCAGCCAGAACACGTTGGCGCCGTCCTCCCGCAGCACGACCTGGGGACGATATCCGCATCCCTCCAGGCGCGCGGAGACTTCGAGGATGGCCCGGGAGGTGGCGGGGGCGCGCTCCAGCTCGCCCTCCAGCACGGGGCGGGCCAAGGCCTTGAGGCGCGGGTCCGCCGCGTCCAGGAGCACCACGCCCCACTCCCGCACCAGGCGCGCCATCCAGCGGGCGAAGGCGGAGGCCAGCGTCTCGCCCGGAGCGTAGCAGCGGGCGAGCTCATCCAGGACGTTGCCCTTGAACTCGGTGTCCGGGAGCAGGGCGGTGGCCTCGCTGAGCGCCTGCGCGATGGCCGGCCCTAGCGTGAGGTTGGCCGGCATGAAGCCGACGCCGCCCTGGCCGGGGGGACGGGCGCCACGGCCCTCCGGGATGGAGAGCCGGACAATCGTCGGGCGGTGCCCGGCGTCCAGCAACGTGACGTGATCGGCCTCGGGGAGGTCGTGGTCTTCGGAGAGCATCCAGAAGACGGGGACGACGGGACGGCCGAGCTGCGCCTCGTAGGCGGCCGCGGCGCCTGCGGCGGTGGCCGCCTTATACAGCGTGAAGGCGGGGCCGCCGAAGAGCCCCGTCTGCTGGCCGGTGAGGACGGCCAGGGCGGCCGGCTCGGCCAGACGTTCGGCGTTCCGCAGGGCCGCCGGGCCGGCGCCCCAGCGGGCGTTCTGCTCGGCCAGGATCCGTGCCAGCTCTGCGCGCGGGTAGGCCCGCGCGGCCAGGGCGGCGGCCAGGGCGGGAGGCGCGGCGCCGTCGCGGGGGTCCCACCGGTAGAACTCCCGCACCCGGTCGAACCGTTCGATGTAATCCAGGAAGAGGCGGTTCGACCCCGGCAGCTCGCCGTGGGGGATCTCGGTGAGAATGTCGGCAGG
Organism: Candidatus Sulfotelmatobacter sp.; assembly: GCA_035625755.1. GTDB lineage: Bacteria > Methylomirabilota > Methylomirabilia > Methylomirabilales > DASPOZ01 > DASPOZ01. The sequence goes on along the minus strand of DASPOZ010000405.1, from coordinate 6,292 downwards.
CTCGGACATCATCTCTCGCCCGCGAGAGGCGGTACGCCGCCGGCCATCCGCCAAAAACGACAAACGCGAAACGGCATTCGCAGGATGCTGAAAAACTTCCTTCTGCCCAGGCTGCTCAAAAAGGCCCAGATGCAAGGCGGCGTGCGATGCGTGGCGCGAGGCGTACTTGGTCCGTACGGCGCAGCCCACCCGCTGCCGCCGCGGCAGCGGGGAGCGATGTTCGAGCACGCCAACGCCGCAGGTGGGCCTTTTTCAGCAGCCTGCTAGGCGTCCAGAGACCAGGTGTCGCCGATGCGCTCGATGGCGATGCGGTCCCGCAGAGGGCCGGCGGCCGCCCAGAGACGTTCCATGGGCTCGAAGGTGGGCTCCTTGGAGAGGCGGAAGGTGCGCCAGTGCATGGGGACGAAGTAGCGGGCGTCCACGGCCCGGAACATGCGCCACGCGTCCTCCGGGCTGGCGTGATTGCTGATCCAGGGGTTGTAGGATCCGATGGGCAGGAACGCCACATCCAGCCGGCGCCCGGCCAGCGCGGCGCCCACGTGCTCGGTGTAGGCCGTGTCCCCCCCGAAGAAGATCGTGTGCGGCCCCTTGCTGACGACGTAGCCGTTGTACCCCCGGTCCCGGTCCCAGGGGTAGCGCTTGCCCCAGTGCCGAACGCGGACGGCCTCGATGCGGGCCCCGTTGACCTCGGCGCTCTCGCCCCAAGCGAGCTCCTGGAGGCTCGTGAAGCCGAACCCCTCCACGAACTCGGTGGTATCCCTGGCCAGGACGATGGGCACGTCCGCCGGTAGGTGGCGGAGCGTCCCCAGGTCGTAATGGTCCATGTGGGCGTGGCTCAGCAGCACCAGGTCCACCGGCGGCAGGTCCCGCATGCGGAGGGCCGGCGGAACCAGTCGGGAGAGCCCCACGGTGATCATCCCGGCCAGCCGGATCCCGATGCGCGGGCCGAACGCGGGGTCCGTGAGGATCGTGGTGCCGTCCACCCGGATGAGGAAGGTGGAGTGACCGATCCAGGTGACCGTGAGGGGGTCGCGCACCACCTCCCAGGGGACGGGATGATCGGCCACGAACCGGGTGGGGTTCGCGTCGTGTTCCGGGGAGCGCTCCAGCATCATGTTGATGCGGGAGCAGCCGCTGCCGGCCACGGCCAGCGCGGCCGCCTGGAGGAAGCGGCGCCGCGCCAGGGGATCCATCCGGCGGTAGGGCAATGGCATGCGAGGGTTTGCGAAGGTCATGGTTCGGTCTCGGGCATCCCCAAAATCCACGGGAACATAACACGAAGGTTTGCCAGCGGCAACCCTGAAACGCCGAGCTGAAACGCCAAGCGCTCCGGGCGAGTTGGCGCCTGCACGCGGTGTGGGCGGGGAAGACGGGGGACTTTAGGAAGGGCGGAGACCGACGATCAGCGTGCGACGCGCTGCAGACGGTCCGGCGGCTGCCGACGAGTTGGGGTGACGCGAGGGGGTTACGAAACGTTGAGCGACTGGGTGGTCGCGCGGTTCAGGCCGCGCGCCGGTCCGGGCCCGCCGGGCTGCGCCGCCGCCCTCCCGCGATTCCCTCGGAGGTGACCTGGACGGGCACCAGGGTTCCCATGCGCGGGGCCGGCCGCGGCAGGGAGATGCGGCGGCTGCCGTGCCGGAAGGGCCGGCGGCGGAGACCCAGCCAGCGCGCCACGGAGGACGAGGCGCCCCCCAGGATCAACGCGCCGAAGAGCGCGGATGGAATCAGGATCTGCAGCACCGTCAGGAGAGCGTTGGCGGTCACGTGGGCTCCTCTTGAGGTCTCTTGGGAGTTCGGGCCTCTCGCCCGGGAAACGAAGCAGTAGAAATCGGATGCAAAGGGAGCGCCAATCTCTCGATGCATTTTCTCCACAGACCGGAATGACAAGCAGGTACAGGAAGTTATGCGCGGTCCTTCACCTTCACGTTATATTTTTCCTGCGACATTTCGCGGGCGCCGTGGAGGGGGATTGGACATTTTAGGGCGACGGTGTGCGCCCCGCGCCACGCCGGAGTCGTTCCGCCATGCGGACCGCGCGGTCAGGCGGGCAGCGAGGGCAGGCGCCGGGCCGCGCCCAGGATGATGCCGGCGGAGCAGAGGATCAGCACGGCCAGCAGCAGGAAGGCGGCGGTGTAGTTGCCCATGGCGTCGAACAGCGCGCCGGCGAGGAAGGGGCCGAGGGCCGCGCCGCCCCCGTAGGCGATGTTCTGCAGGCCGATGAGGAAGCCGAAGCGCGGGCCGTAGATCCGGTCGGCGAGGAGGGCGGCGAACACCGGGCCGGCCCCGCCCATGGCCACGCCGGTGGCCAGGACGGAGGCGTACACCAGTCCGCTGTGTGCTGCGTTGCGCACCAGCAGGAGGCAGACGATGCCGGCCACGGTGAGGCCGGCGATCCCGGCATAGGTCCGCGTACGTCCCAGCCGGTCGGAGATGGCGCCGGCCGCAAAGCCCCCGACCACTGCCAACAGCGCCGTCAGCGAGAAATAGGACGCGGCGGCCATCTTGCCGTACCCCACATCCACCAGATACGCCACCTGATGGACGAGGAGGGCGTTCATGGTCATCCCCCGGAGGATGTTGGCGAGGAACACGGTCCAAAATCCGGCCGGCACGCCCGGCCCCGCGATGGCGGCCGGCCGGCTGCGCGGGAGGAGCGGTGGGGCGGGCGCCGGCTCGGGCGGGGCCACCCCGTCGGGGTGGAGGCCCATCTCGAGCGGGTCGTCCCGAAAGAAGACGCTGATCAGGGGGAGGGCCACACCGCCCACCAGGAGCGCGAAGGCCACGTACGTCCTGCGCCAGCCGATGGTGGAGATGGCCAGTTGCGTCAGAGGGCCGAACACGGCGGTGCCCAGCGGAACACCGGACTGGGAGATGCCCGCCGCCAGGCCGCGAGAGCGAACGAACCAGCGGGAGAGTATGGCGTTGTTGGGGACGTAGGCCAGCCCGCCCGTGGCCGTTCCGCCGAGGATGCCGAAGAGGAGGTAGAGATGCCAGACGTTCCGGATCCGGCTGGACAAGAGCAATGTCACGCCCAGGGCCACCGTGGAAAGCGCCATCACGCGGCGGGGGCCCAGGCGGTCCACGAGGACGCCGAGGGCCACCCCCCCGAGGGCATACGCGACCATGTGAACGGAGAAGGCGCCCGCGGCAAGCGCCCGGTCCCAGCCGAATTCTTCCAGGAAGGCCAGCAGGAAGATGGGGAAGGTCTGGCGGGGCCCGGTGGAGATGGCCCACGCGGTGAATGCGACCCCCACGATGATCCAACCGTAAAAGATCCGCACGTCCCCTCCGCGCCGTGCAAACCTCCCATGCATACCATAGGAAATTGTCGCTTGTCGATTTCAGATTGTCGATGGATGGCGCCCGCCCGCTGCCCGTGGTGGGCCGGAGTTCGGAGATCGCCGACCCCCGGGAGGTCGGCGTTGCGCGGCGCCCGCCTTCCGTGCTATTGAAGGACGTCGGGCGGCGAAGGGGACTTCCCGGGCGCGGGGCGCGGATCGAACGGGCGGCCAGGAGACGGCCCAGGAGACAGTGATGACGCGGCGGGCAGCGGTCGGGATCGTGGTGGCGGCGGTGGTGTGGGCGTGGGCGGCCGAGGCGCCGGCGGCGGAGCAGCCGCTGCGGGTGGCGTTCCGCCTGGCGCCCAACGTCGGCTTCGCCGTGCACGCGGACGGATTCGGCGAGCCGCGAGGCCTGCTGATCAGCCCGGCCGGGGACCTGTACGTGGCGGACCGCCAGCGCAACGAGGTGGTGCGCATCGGGCAGGACGGCCGCCGCGAGGTCTTGACGCGGGAGGTAACGGGGCCGGGCGATCTGGCCATCAACGGTTTGGGGATGCTCTACGTGGCGGCCATGGAGAGGAACCAGGTGCTCCGGGTGAGCCCGCACGGCGTCGCCTACCTGTACCTGGACGCCATCGCCAGCCCGGCGTCCCTGGCCTTCGATCCGTTGGGGAACCTGCTGGTCTGCGAGCCTTCCACCGGCGTCATCCGGGCCTTCTCGGGGCCGGGGCCGGGGGGCGTCTTCGCCCGGGCCGAGCGCCCCTACGGGCTGACCTTCACGCGCGAGGGCGTGGCCCTGGTGGCGGAGAACGGCCCGGGCCGCATCCTGCGCGTCCACCCGGACGGCCGCACCGAACGGTTCGCCGAGGGCCTCCACGCCCCCGAGGGGATCGCCATCGGCCCCTCCGGAGACCTCTATGTGGCCGAGCCGCGCGCGGGCCGGGTCTCGCGCATCGGGCCCGACGGCGCGCGGCAAAACGTGGCGGAGGGGCTGAACGACCCCCGCAACCCCGTCTTCGACGCCTACGGCCAGCTCCTGGTGGCCGAGAGCGGCTCCGGCCGCATCATCCGGTTGACGGGGGATTTCTGAGCGGGCCCCTTCCCGCCCCGCCGCCGTCCCGCCCGCCGCACCCTGCCGGTGACCACCTTCCAACACCTCGGAGGTCCCTGCGCATGCCGGGGCTCGGAGTCCGCCCGCCGCGCCCCTTCTCTGCCGGTCTATACAGGCCCGCGAGAGCGAGAGGCGAATAGCGCCCGGCCCCGCGCCGTCCAAGGGGTATCGTGCCGACCCCCGTCCGTGGAACTTTACCCCGAGGGGGATGTCCAAGCGTTGCGGGAACGCTGCGCCGCGCGCGGCTGCGGGGAGGCGCCGTGGGCGGGGCGTGTCCGCGGGGCGCCGAGGCAATTTTCACGGGAAGTTGCGCCGGGGGGAGGCTTGACGCTGCTCGCATGGTGGTGTTATAAATCGCGCATGGGTAACCGCGTATGAGCCCCGTTGATCTCATCAAGGGAACGGGATGGGTCGGCTGGGGTGTCCTGCTGACCCTCCTGTTCTTCTCCCTCGCCTCCTGGACGCTGATCTTCTTCAAGTGGCGCACCCTCCGCCGCACCATCGGGGATTCCGAGCGTTTCGTCCAGCGGTTCCGGGACAGCAAGAACTTCTACACCACCTACGAGGAATCCCGCGCCTTCCCCCACGCCGCCACGGCCGCGCTGTTCCGCGAGGGCTACCGCGAGCTCAGCCATTTGATCAAGGCCAACCCGGGGCCGGGCGGGGCGGCGCGGGGGCGCGAGGGGGGCGTGGCCGTGCTGGAGGAGATCTCGGTGGCCGACGCGCTGGACCGCGTGCGGCGCGCCGTGCGGCACGCCAGCATTCAGCAGATCGCCGAACTGGAGCGGCACCTGATCTTTCTGGCCACCACCGGCAGCGTCACGCCCTTCATCGGGCTCTTCGGCACCGTCTGGGGCATCATGCACGCCTTCGCCGCCATCGGCACCATGGGGTCCGCCAGCCTGGCCGTGGTGGCCCCGGGGATCGCCGAGGCCCTCATCAACACCGCGGCCGGCCTGGTGGCCGCCGTCCCGGCCGTGATCGCTTATAACTTCCTCCTGAACCGGATCAAGGCCGTGGCCACCATCCTGGACCTGTTCGGCCTGGAGTTCCTCGGCATCGCCGAGCGGCTCCTGCTGCGCCGCTCCTGAGATGCTGAGAGATCCGTTTTTGCCCAGGCTGCTCAAAAAGGTCCATATGCAAGGCGGCGCGCGATGCGAGGTGCGAGGCGTACTTAGTCCGTACGTCGCAGCGCCGCGCGAGCGCGCCAACGCCGCAGATGGGCCTTTTTCAGCAGCCTGCTGAGGCGGGGCCGGGGCGCGCTATGGCCATGCAGGCGTTCGAGCTGGAGGGGGGAGAGCGGCGGCTGGGGCCCGCCATGTCCGAGATCAACGTCACGCCCTTCGTGGACGTGGTGCTGGTCCTGCTCATCATCTTCCTGCTCACGGCCCCCATGCTGCTGGGGGGCATCGACGTGCGCGTGCCCAAGGCCGAAACCCGCACGGCGCAACCCGAAGAGCGCATCACCATCACCATCACCCAGAGCAAGGGCGTCTACCTGGAGAACAGCCCCACCACGCTGCAGCGCCTGGAGGCGTTCCTGAGGACCGTGCGGCAGAAAAACCCCAGGGCGGCCGTGTTCGTGAAGGCGGACGAGGGGGCCCCCTGGGGCACGGCGGTGGCCGTGATGGACCGGGTGAAGCGCGCCGGGATCGAACGGGTGGGCATCGTGACGGACCCGGTGCCCCCCGGCACGATCAAGTAGCAATGCGCGAAGTGGGGCGGGGGGCACGGCGGTGAGGCCGGCGGTGGCGGGTGGGCCCGGCACTGTTCTGGCGACGGGCCGGGAGATGGCGAGCAGCGCGGCCATGGCCGTGGCGCTGCACGGGTGCCTGGTGGTTGCCATCATCTTCGCCCCGCAGATCTTCCGAGGGCGCTACCGCCCCCTGCCGGACCTGGG
>DASPOZ010000404.1:0-22357 GCA_035625755.1 Candidatus Sulfotelmatobacter sp. | reverse complement strand
AGCGAGACGGCGCGCTGCCAGATCGCCGCCTGGACCTCGCACTCCCGAGTGCCCGGCTTCAAACACTCCAGCCCGGCCTGCAAGGCCGCCTCGCCGATGGAATAGGCGGCCTTCAGACACTCGATCTCGTCCCGGGTCTTGACCATCCTCGCATCCATCATCACCCGCTGACCATTGACGAGCCTTGTCGTCTGGAGTCCTTCCCGCAGCACGTCGAGCGTCGTGGGCTCCCACAGATCCACGCCGAGGCGCCCCCCCGCCAGGCTGAGCTCCTTGAGCGCCTGGGCCAAGGCCTTCGCCCCGAACTCGGTCTGGACGTACTGGTGTGGCTGCAGGTTCCGCTCCGGGATCCACGGCGCCCGAAGCTTCGTGTCCTCAATGTCCATGGTGAACACGATGGGTTCGCCGTCACGCTTCACAGCAACATAGGACGCGCAATGCTCGAAGGGAGAATTCGGAACGGGAACATATCGGAGCCCGGTGGTGTACCGGGTGTTCTCCCACCGGAAGAGGAGCAAGACGTCGACATCGTTCCGCCGCATGGCCTCCTGTGCCCGCGCCAACCGTTCCTGCCGCATGCGCGGGAAGTTGATGCGCTCCTCCCAATCCACGCCCACCAGGCCGGAATAGGACATCTCACGCGTCTCCTTCGGATAACGCCGGACCCCGAGGCCGCCCTCCGCTACACCAGGGGGACCTCGGTGATCTCGTCGATGGGCCACTTGCTGAGGATCTCGACGCCGCTCTTGGTGACGTGCAGCATCTCCTCGATGCGCACGCCGTGGGATCCGGGCGTTCCGTGCTGCGTCTCCAGCGCGAAAGTCATCCCTTCCTCGATGACCATGGGATGCTCGAGGGAGACGGCCCGCCAGATGATGGGCGGTTCGTAGAGGGTGAGGCCGATGCCGTGGCCCCAGTTGCTTCCGGCCGTCTGGTCTTCGTGCCGGACCAGGATGTCGCCCCAGATCTGCGGGCCCGGCGGCCACTTCTCGGCGACCTCCCGCGTGGTGACCCCCGGACGGACGATCTGCATTGCCCCGTAGAGCCAGTCCAGGGCCCGGCGGTAGTCGTCCTTGGCCTGCTGGGAGGCCTTTCCGCAACTGAAGGTCCGGTAGTAACAGATCTTGTAGCCCAGATAATCCACGTTGTACACGTCCATGTACACCAGGTCGCGGGGCCGGATCATGCGGTCGCTCTCGTCCCGGGGGTTGGGCCAGGCGAACGCCCCGGAGGCCACGGAGCCGATCCCCGAGTACACGCGCGCGCCGAGTTTGTAGGCCACGTGGTGGGCGAGACCCGCCAGCTCGCTCTCCTTCACACCCGGCCGGATGGCCCGAGCCACCTCGCCGAAGATGGCATCCCCGATGGACGTGCAGATCCGGAGGCACTCGACCTCGTCGGGATTCTTGATCTTGCGCGCCTCCAGCATCACGTCGGAGCCGATGGGGCTCACCCGCAGGCCCTCTCGCTGCAGCCCCTCGACGAGGCCCAGGTCCCAGGTATCCACGGCCAGGAGTTCCTTCCCCATTCCCGCGTCCCGCACATCGTCCGCGATCTGCTGAACCATCTTGTTGCGCTGCATGGCATGCGCCTCGACCCCCATGGTCCGGCCGATCCACCCGGCTCCGCCGATAGCCACCTTGACCTTGGCCACCCACGGCGCGATCTGGCGCGTGTGATAGCCGATCTCGCCCTGCTCGTACAGGATGGGGGCGTCGAGGCTAGCGGGAAGGAGGGCGTAGCGGAGGCCCGACGAGTGGGCCGTCCAGTAGGCCGTCCAGGTGCTCGTGGCGTACCGAATGTTCCACTCGTTCAGGAGCAGGAGGGCGCCCACCTGCCGCCGGACCATCTCGTCCTTGGTCCGGCGCAGGCGGTAGGCGCGAAGCCGCTCCATGTTGATCCGCTCCTCCCAGTCGACGGCCTGCGTGCCGGTCCCCTCCCGGCCCCGATAGTCCGGGATCCGCGGATACTCGAAGGACATGGGGGTCTCTTTGTCCATGTCTCCTCTCCGTCGGTGGCCCGCCGCACCGCGGGCCACCCTCGATATGAGGTACGAAGCGACCTGCATCGGTATGCGGCCGGGACCCCCGCGTCCCTCCCATCGGAAGGCTCGCTTCACGCAAGCGGTGGCGCCGGCGCAGGGATGGCCCCGGATAAAGGAGAGGCTCGCCATCCCCGGATCGGTGGGGCGGCACACCGGGTCAGCAACGGCCGCGAGATCGACGGCGGCCACAGAGGGGTGCGCGGCGGTGGCCCGGACCGCGCGGAAGGTCACGGAGCCCATGCCCCACAGATGGGCGGACCTCCGGAAGACAGCGAAAGAGAGACGAGAGGAAAGTGGGGAAGGATGACGAAACCCCGAGGGCGCCCTCACCAAGACTCGGAGGGCACCCCCGCCGGCCACCGCGATGGCCAGCGAGGGCGTTCCTTCCCCTAGCATCCCGCGCCGGAGGCATAGGCCCTCGCCTAGAGGCTGGATGGCTTCCTCGTGCGAGCGGGGGGCAGCCTACTTCTGGGCGAAGCCGCTGTCAAGCGTGTTGCCGCACCGCCGATCCGAAAGGAAAGAGGACTGGCCGGAGAGCCGGCGCCCCACGCCATGCGTCGAGGGCACTCGTCCTGGTTCGTCGGCGCGCCCCCCGCCGCCTAGCGCTGGGGCGGACGGTAGCCGAGGAGCCGGTCGTAGAGGTCGGTACGACGGTCGGCGAAGGGGTCGGCCAGATCCGTCCAGTGCTTGTAGCGCGCCTGGACCAGGTTAACCTCCGCCGCCACGATCTCGGCCTTCTCGAAGGAGGCCGGCCCTGCCACGAACCCGGCGGGTCCCACGATACAGGAATTGCCCAGGAAGGTGCAGCCGCGCTCGATCCCGCACCGGTCCGCGCAGATCATGAAGACGCCGTTGACGTGGGCCGAAGCCATGTGTACGTATGCGCTGATGGGGTTCTCGGCCGTCACGATCCCTGGCACCAGGACCCAGCAGGTGGGGTCGCAGATGATGTCGGCGCCCTGGAGGGTGAGGATGCGGGCCACCTCGGGGTGCCACCCGTCGTAGCAGATCATCACGCCAACCCGGCCGAACGGAAGGTGAAACACCGGGATCCCCAGGTCGCCGGGCTCGAAGAAGAGCTTCTCCTCGTCCCAGAGGTGGATCTTGCGATACTTCCCGATGAATCCCTCGGGGCCAATGAGGGCGGCCGTGTTGAAGAACCGCCCGCCGTCCCGTTCCGTGATGCCCGCGCAGAGGTAGACCTTGTGCTGGCGGCACGCCTTGATCCACGCCGCGCAGGTAGCGCCGCCGGGCACCTCCTCGGCCAAGTCGGCCACCTCTTCGCGTGTGTTAAAGATGTAGCCCGTGTTGCCCAGTTCGGGGAGGACCATCAGGCGCGCCCCCTGGGTGGCGGCCTCGGCGATGGAGGCCAGTTGCTGCCGGACGTTGCGGGCCTTGTCCCCCACGCGGGGCTCCATCTGGATCGCGGCAACCTTGATGACGCTCTCTTTTCCCTTGATCCGTTCCCTCGAGACGCGAAGATCCGGCGATCGCTTGGCCATGGTCGCTCCTCCGCCGCGGCCCTCCGAGCCCCGGCAGATCGGCCGGGGCGGGACTCTGCCCGATTGGGCCGCTCAAGACGATTTCACCAGCTCCTCCCTCATGCGATCCCATTCTCGGTCGGCAGTATGGGGTGCGTCACGCCATGAAGCCCCCGTCCACCACGATCGAGGAGCCGGTGACCCAGGCCGCCTCGTCGGAACACAGGTAGAGGACCGCTCCCACCACATCCTCGGGGCGGCCCAGGCGCCTTAGGGGAGTGCTGGCCAGGATCGCCCGCCGGACCTCCGGCCGGGCCAGATTGGCGGCGTTCATATCGGTCTCCACGGTCCCGGGAAGCACGGCATTGACCCTGATGTTGTAGGGGGCCAAGGCGACGGCCATGGCCTTGGTCAGCATGTTGGCCGCCCCCTTGGAGGCGCAGTACGGGACGAGGGCCGCATCGGCCCGGTCGCCGGAGATGGAACCGACGATGACGATCCTGCCGCCCCCCGCGTCGCGCATCCCGCGGGCCGCCGCCTGTCCGGCGAGGAATACGCCCTTGGCGTTCACATCCATCTGCCGGTCCCAGTCCTCCTCGGTCGCGGCAAAGAAGTCGCCGAACACGGCGACCCCCGCCACGTTCACCAGAATATCGAGGCTGCCGTACGCGTCCACAACGCCCGCCACCAGCGCCTCGGCGTCCCGCCGTCGCGACACGTCCCCGTGGACCGCGATCGCCTCCCCCGCGGACGCCCGGATCCGTGCGACGACTTCTTGGGCGGCATCGGCCCGCTGAACGTAGCCGACGGCCACCCTGGCCCCCTCGCGGGCAAGGCCGAGGCAGACGGCCCGCCCCATCCCCCGTGAGCCGCCCGTCACCAGTGCGACCTTTCCCGTCAACTGCATGGCGTCATCCCCGGGGCGGCGGAACCAGCTTCTTGTACAGCTCGACGACGTCCCGGGCTCGCATGAACCTCACGCCGGGCTTTTCACGCATCGTCTTGATCAGCTTTTCGAGCATACGCATGCGGTGGGGGCGGCCGATGATAAAGGGATGCATCGTCAGGGAATAGAGCGCCCCTTCGTGGTAGAGCCCCTCGAACTCCTCGCTCCAGATTTCCAGGACCTTGGAGGGCTGGGCCATGGGGCTGCCGAAGTTGACCAGGGGCTGCACGTTGAACCAGAAGAAGGGGGCATCGTCCAGGATCCAGTGGATCGGGATCTCGACGAGGTCCGTCGGCCGGCCATCCACGGGGATGTAGTACGGGATGTCGTTCCCCATGGCGCTACAGTCGTACGCAAAGCCATACTTGCGCACCAGCCGCAGGGTCACCGGGCTGTACTCCCAGGCCGTGGACTTCCAGCCCCGGGGTCGCTCCCCCGTCGCCTTTTCCAGGATGTCCAGCGCCTTGGCGATCCCTTCCTCCTCCTCGTCCGGGGTCATCTCGTCGTTCCGCTTGTGGGTGTACATGTGATGGGAGATCTCGTGCCCCTTGGCGAGGATCGCCTCGACGGTGTCGGGATACTTCTCCACGCAGACACCCGGGATGTAGAACGACGCCTTGATATCGTATTCGTCCAGGAGGCGGAGGATACGGGGCACCCCCACCCGCGGCCCATACTCGCCTTGAGAGATGACGACCGGCTTCTTTGGGACCAGCTCCGGATCCACCGAAATGAACAAGGACTCGGCGTCCATGTCGAACATGAGGACGACCGGCATCTGCGTGCCGTCGGGCCAGGGCACCCGTTTCGGGATCGGCTGCATGGGATTCCCCTTCCTCGTGAGTTCCCACGATCCTTGCCGCGACCGGCGGGAGACGCCCATGACCGCGTCATCACCGCACGGCGTGCCGGTGGGCTACCGCGCCAGCCAGCCGCCGTCCACGTACAGGGTGATACCGTTCACATAGTCGGAGTCCTCGGAGGCCAGATACACGGCCGCCGGGGTAACGTCGTCGGGCGTGCCGACGCGGCCATAGGGCGTGTTGTCCAGGAGCCACCGGTGGTAGGTGGGCTCGCGCATGAGGTGGCGGTTGATGGGGGTCTCGATGTTGGCCGGACCGACGCAGTTCACGTTGATCTTCCGGGGGGCCAAGTCCAGCGCCAGGGCCCGCGTGAGCCCCTCCAGGCCGGCCTTGGAGGCGCAATAGACCGCGCCGCGCGGCCATCCCACCGGTCCCGCCTGGGACGAGACGTTGATGATCTTTCCCTTGCCCTGTTTCAGCATCTCGGGGACGGCGAACCGGGCGCAGAAGAAGGCCCCCTTCAGGTTGGTGTCCAGGATGTCGTCCCAGTCCTCCTCCGTCGTGGTTGCGACATCGGTCAGGCGGAAGATGCCGGCGTTGTTCACCAGGATATCGAGGCGGCCGAACCGACCCAGCGTGGCGCCAACCAGCGCCTCGGCATCCGCGACGCGCCGGACGTCGCTGGGCACGGCGAGGGCCTCGCCGCCCGCCCGCCCGATGGCGTCGGCGACGCGCCGGATCGGCTCGGGGCGGCGCCCAGCGACCGCCACCCGGGCGCCCTCGCGTGCGAAGGCCATGGCGATGGCCTCGCCGATCCCCGAGCCGCCGCCGGTCACGATGGCAACCTTCCCGCCCAGCTTCATCCTTCCCCTCGCCTACGGCCTCACCGGCCGCGTCGGGCGGCGGCCCGTTTCGCCCCGGCCGGCTTCCTGCGGCGCGCACCCGCGCGGGGCCGGGCCGGCGCGGCCTTGCCCAGGGGCACCTCCCGGATCTCGGTGAACACGAACGTCACGCCGCCGGTGGCGTAGTTGGGGACATCGTTATAGGACGCCTGGCCTGCGGCCGAGGCCAGGGCCTTCCGGGCCGTCCCCAGGTCCTTCCAGTACACCTCCGTGACGCAGTAGTACGGCGGTTCGCCCTCCTGCGGCGAGCCCAGCACGTTATGGATGGTGAAGCGCTTGAGGCCGGGAATCCTCTTGGCCAGCGGGACGTGGACCTCCCGATAGTACCGATCGAAGTGTGCCGGATCCCGGGGCTTCCCATACATCGCCACCAGCTTGACCATCACGCCCTCCTTGTGGCCGCGCGTCCACCGCGGGCCGCGAACCCCGGGGGTGCCGGCCCGGGTCGGGAACCGGAGCATCCCGGGCGCGCGGCAGGACACGGCGATCGGTGTCCAAGGAGGTGTTTCTTCCCCGTGACCTGCGGGAGCACGTCCGAGTCGCCGGAGTCCACTTCGTACGGGATGATGTCCGCAACGCTCATGGGAGGCACGCCGGACCGGCAAGCGCGGGTGACAATCGCGTGGACGATCTCCAGCAGGGTCGCCGTGGCAAGTGCCCCCTGGTCCGAAGACGCGTCATGTGCCTTCAAAGGTACCGGGCGGACGATCCTCTTGCGCTCTGCGAAAGGGGCCGCCTCCGGCACCCCAGCCATCCCCGCGGTCGCCCGCAGGTCCCGCCCGAACATCGGGCCCCTCCCAAGACAGAACAAGGGCGCGCGCCCTCGCGGAGCACGGCCCTTGTTCCGCCGGGGGTCCGCGGCGCCCCTACTTCAGGGCGTCGCCGTAGGGATAGATCAGCCGGCCGGACTTCAGCTCCTCGGGGTACACCACCACGCGCTTCCCGGCCTCCTTGAACTGGTTCAGGTCGTTCCCCTTGACGTTTTGGAACTGGACCATGAGGATCCGCGACTTCGCCCACTCCCCATTGGCGGCGAATTTCACCTTGCCGGCGATGGTGTCGAACTCGTGGGCGTGGATGTACTCGGCGATCTTCTCCTGGTCGGTGCCTTTCGTGGCCTCGATGGCCTGCCCCAGGATTTGGAGGGAGGCGTAGGCGAAGGGCGGCAGGTAGTGGCCCAGGGGATCCGCGCCGGCCTTCTCCGCCCGCGCCTGGTACTTCTTGAGGAACTCGGCCATGCCGGGGAAGTTCAAGGTGGGCTCCGGAACCCAGAACTCCAGATTGATCACGCCGTTCAGCAGGGGACCCAGCTTGGTCTGGAGGGCGGCGAACTGGAGGCCGATCATCCCGCCGCCGAAGAGCTTGGGCCGCAGGCCGACTTCGTGCGCCGCCTGGATGATCCCGGCCGAATCCGGCGGGTACGACGCCACGTACACCACGTCCGGGTTGGCCGCCTTGATGGCCCGGACGATGGGTGTGAAGTCCACCGTGTTCGGGGGATAGGTGTTGTCGTACACGACCTTGAACCCCAGCCTCTTGACGTGCTCCCGCGCCCCCGCCAGGGCGTTGTGGGGGTATTCGGCGTCCGCCCCCACCAGGGCGACAGTCGCGGGCTTCGGGTGCTGCCTGGCCGTCAGTTCGAAGAATCCCCGGGACCAGTCGCCGCTCGGGTTCGGCCCGTTGGCCTGAATCTGGAAATAGCGGGAGTAATTCAACTTCTCGTTGTTCCCGAGCCCGAAGAGCCCCATGAGCATCAGCTTGCGCTCCATCACGATGGGCAGGAGCGGGGCGATGAGGTTCGTGCCGTAGCCGGAGACCACGAAATCCACCTTGTCCACATCCAGCAGCTTGCTGTAGATGCCGGGGACGGTGGCCGGTTTAGTTTGGTCGTCGTAGTACACGAACTCCACGGGCCGGCCCAGGATGCCGCCCGCCTTGTTCACGTCCTCCCGCCAGATATCCATAGCCAGGAGGGCCGCCTTCCCGTTACCGGCGAGGCCGCCGGTGAGCGCCATCCCGAAGCCGATCTTCAGGGGCTGGGCCGCGGCGTGGGCCGCGGGCGCTCCCGGCGCCGCGAAGGCGATGGCCCCCAACAGGGCCCCAAGGCAGGCCCAGGAGTGACCCGAGTGCCACGTGTTCCGCATCGTGATCCTCCCTCTCGTTACGGTGGATGCCTCCGCCGCCCCGGCGGGGCGAACGGAGGGACCGCCCCCCTCACGGCCCCCGCCACCCCGAAGGAACGCGGCAGCGGACTATATCCAAAAGGCCGGGGGGGCGCAATCCCCAAGGACGCCGCCCGGCAACGCCGCCGCCCCCGTCACCGCCGCGGGGCCGGCTGGCCGACGGGATTCCGCAGGACCCCGATCCCCTGCACCTCCAATTCGATGACGTCCCCCGGCTTCAGCCACTTCCCGTGCTCCAGGCCGCAGCCGAACCCGGCCGTGCCCGAGCCGATGAAGTCCCCGGGATACAGCGTCTCGTCCCGCGAGATGTACTCGATGATCCGCGGAAAGGTCCAGAACATGTCGCTGGAATGCGCGTCCGTCCACACCTCGCCGTTCACCCGCGCCACGGTGCGGAGCTTCCGCGGGTCGATCTCGTCGGGCGTCACCAGGCAGGGGCCCATGGCGTTGCTCCCGTCGAAGTCCTTGCCCTTGGCCGGGCCCAGGAGCATGGCCATCTCGGTCTTCTGCGCGTCCCGGGCGCTCACGTCGTTGAAGATGGTGTAGCCGGCGATGTAGCGGTGGGCCTGCTGCTCGGTGATGTCCCGCCCCGCCCGGCCGATGAAGCAGCCGAACTCCAGCTCGTAGTCCAGCCGCCGGGTATAGGAGGGCCAGCGGATCGTCTCGTCCGGGCCGATGACGGCGCAGGGGTTCCCCTTGTAGTAGATCGGGATCTCGTACCACACCTTCGGGATGTCCGGCCAGCCCAGCGCCTTGAGGGAATTGCGCATGTGGGTCTCGAAGCTGAGGGTGTCCCGGATGGAGTTGGGGCGGGGCACGGGGGCGCAGAGCCGCACCGCGCCCGGCGGGTAGGCCAGTTGCTCGCCCCGGGGGCCGCGGAGCCTGGGGTCCTCCGGCCCCAGGCGGCCCAGGTGTTCCAGGGCCCGGCGGGCCATCTCCAGGGCCTGCTCGCCCCCGGCCAGGAAGTCCACCATGTCGGGGGGCACGCGGGTCTGAGCGAGGGCGTAGGGATCGCCCTTGAAGGGCCACTGGGCGAGATACGCCGCCGTCGCCGCCGTGAGGTCCGCGACGTGCCCGTCCACGAGGGCGCCGATGCGGCGCACCGGGCCCACGGGGGTCGGCACGTCGAAAGTCACCAGGCGCATGCCCTGCCCCGCGCTCCCCGCGAAGGATGTTGAAGAATTCGCTTTTCCGCAGACCGCTCAAAAAGGCCCAGGCGCAAGGCGGCGCGCGCTGCGCGGGGTACCCACCGAAGGTGGGTCGGAGGCGTCCTTGCCCCATACGTCGCAGCGCCACCGCTGCCGCAACGTCGGCAGCGGGAAATTGTCCGAGCGCGCCAACGCCCCGCCCGCTGCCGCCGAGGCGGCGGGGAGAGACGTTGGGCCCTTTTCAACAGCCTGCTCGAGGGCTGTTCCGGATTCCTCGGCCGCCGGCCCTCAGCGCCGGCGGGCCATCCGGCGCGAAACGGCCGCCCGCCGCGCTTTCAGGGGCCGCCGGCGGCGGGCCGGACGCGCCGCGGGCGCCGCCCCCCGGGCGGCGGGCCGGGCGCCCCGCGCCCGCACGATGGCCACGGCCCGCGTCCAGCCGCCGCTGGCCCCCGCGATCCGCGCCGGGAAGACGGCCACGGTGTATCCGGTGGGCCCGGGGAGCCGTTCCAGGTTGTTCAGCCGCTCGACCTGCAGGTACTCCCCCTCGCGCCCGGCGTAGTGGGCCTCCCACCAGCGGCCCTTGACCCCGGCCTTCAGCTCCTCGCTCATGGTGCGGAACGGCCGGTCCCATCCCCAGGCATCGATCCCCATTACCCGGATCCCCTGCTCGATGAGCCACAGGGTGGAGGCCCGGGTCATTCCCGGGTGCTGGTTTTCGTAGTCGGCCGTGCCGAAGAAGCGGGAGGTGCCCGTCCAGATCAGCACGATGTCGTACGGCCGCAGCCGGTACCGGATCTTCCGCAGGGCCCCCTGCAGGTCCGCCACCTCGATGGCCTCACCGGCCTGCTTGTGGCGGAAGTCCAGACGCACCCCGTTCCCGTAGCACCACTCCAGCGGGATCTGGTCGATGGTGCGGGAGGGGCGCCCCTCGGAGGTGGGAAAGTAGTGCCAGGGGGCGTCGACGTGGGTGCCGGAATGGGTGGAGAGCCGCAGGATCTCCATGCCGTAGCCGAGGCCGTCCGGCAGGTCGGCCGGCGTGACGCCGTACTGCTGCAGCAGCGGGCTGGCGGCCGTCTGCCGGTGGTCCATGTAGGTGACCTCGATGGGGAGCGGCTCGGTGCCGGAGTTCTGCAGGGTGTCGCTCAGGTCGATGATGCGGAAGCCACGGCGATCCGGATGCGATGCGGGCATGGGCGACCTCGTCCGGACGGTCCCGCCGGCCGCCGGCGATCCGCCAGGGCCGTGGGCGGGCTGCGGCGGGACGGCCCATGGCCCCGCGCGCGGGGCATGCATTCGTCTTGCGCGCGTGGCCGTTCTGGGTTACAAACGCGGCGTATTATATGCACCGTCCCTCGGCCGCGCAAGCTGTTTGCCGCCGCGGCGCGCATCCAACGATGCCACCATCGCTCCGCAGCATCGGGCCCAGCGTGAACGGGGAGCGGCACACATGCACGCTGGAGCCCCGGCGCAACTTGGCCGACTGCCTCCGCCGCGACAGGGGGCCGACCGGCACCCATGTGGGGTGCGAGCACGGCGCGTGCGGCTGCTGCACGGTGCTGCTGGACGGGCAGCCCCTGCGCGCCTGCCTCCTGCCCGCCGTCGCCGCCGGTCCCGGGTCCTGGGTCCCGAGTCCCTCGTCGAGGATGCGGACCCACGATACAGGGGAAGGAGGCTCCCACCCCTCCGAGGGGGAACGGGCATGAGTGGACCCGGGACTATGGACTCAGGACCCGGGACCGGTGGCAAGTGGATCGGCCGCGCGGTGCGCCGCGTGGAGGATCCGCGGGTCCTCGCGGGCCACGGCACCTACGTGGGCGACGTGCGCCTGCCGCGGATGCTGGAGGTCGCCTTCGTCCGCAGCCCCCACGCCCACGCCCGACTCGTTCGGGTGGACGCGGAACGGGCCCGCCGGCACCCCGGGGTGGCGGCCGTGCTCACCGGGGCCGAGGCCGCCCGGCACTGCACCCCCTGGCGCGGCATCCTCCTCCACTACCAGGGGATGAAGAGCGGCCCCCAGTACCCCCTGGCCCTCGACCGCGTCCGCTACGCCGGCGAGCCCGTGGTGGCCGTGGCCGCCCCGACCCGGGCCGTGGCCGAAGACGCCTGCGACCTGGTTGCGGCGGAGTACGAGCCGCTGCCCGCCCTGCTGGACGCGGAGGCGGCCCTGCGGCCGGGCGCCCCCCGCATCCACGACGAGCTGGAGGACAACCGCATCCTGCAGGCCGCCTTCCACGGGGGCGACGTGGAGGCGGCCTTCCGCGAGGCGGACCACGTCTTCCGCGAGACCTTCCAGTTCGGCCGCCACACCGGCGTCAGCCTCGAGCCCCGTTCGCTCCTGGCCCACTACGAACCGGCCACGCGAAGCCTCGCCCTGTGGATCTCCACCCAAGTCCCCCACATGATGCAGGCCGTGCTGTCGGCCATCCTCGGCCTGGAGGAACACCGGATCCGCGTCATCGCGCCGGACGTGGGCGGGAGCTTCGGCATCAAGATCCACGTGTACCAGGACGACGTGGCGGCCTGCCTGCTGGCCATGCTCACGGCGCGGCCGGTGAAATGGGTGGCGGACCGGCGCGAATCCTTCCTGGCGGACATCCACGCCCGCGAACAGCGGGTGGCCGTGGAGCTGGCCGCGAAGGCGGATGGCACCATCCTGGGGCTGAAGGCGCAGGTGGTGGCCCCCGTGGGCGCCTGGTCCGCCTACCCTCGCTCCAGCGTGGTGGAGGGATCGCAGACCGTGCGCCTCCTCCCTGGCCCCTACAAGGTCCGCAACTACGCCTACACGCTGGACGTCGTCGCCCAGAACAAGGTCATCACCTCCCAGTACCGGGCGGTGGGCCACCCCATCGCCGCCGCCTGCATGGAGGGCATGATGGACCTGGCGGCCGGGGGCCTGCGCCTCGATCCGGCCGAGCTCCGCCTCCGAAACCTCTTGCGCCGGCACGAGTTTCCCTACACCTCCATTACCGGAAACCTTTACGACAGCGGAAGTTACGCTGAATGCCTTGAAGTGTTGCTGGAAAAGTCCTGGTACGCCGCCCTGCGCGGCGAGCAGTCCGCCCTGCGGGAACGGGGGATCTACCGGGGGATCGGGCTTTGCTGTTTCATCGAGATCACGGGGCCCGGCGCTCAGTTCTACGGCATGGGGGGCGCCCCCATCTCGGGCCAGGACGGGACCAGCGTACGCGTGGAGCCCACGGGCAAGGTGACGGCCCTCATCGGCGTCACCGACCAGGGACAGGGGACGCACACCACCATGGCCCAGATCGTGGCCGAGCACCTGGGCCTCGACGTGCGGGACGTGAAGGTGATCTCGGGTGACACGGGGGCCACCCCCTACGGTGGCGGCACCTGGGCCAGCCGCAGCTCCGTGGTGGGCGCGGGGGCGGCCATCCTCGCCTCCCAGGCGGTACGCGGCAAGATCCTCCAGGTGGCCGACCACCTCCTCGAGGCCAGCCCGGACGACCTCGACCTCGACGACGGCCGCGTCTTCGTCAAGGGATCCCCGTCCCGCGCCCTGTCCCTGGCCGACGTGGCCCGCACCGTCCACTATCAGTCCCACAAGCTCCCCCCGACGATGGAGCCCAGCCTGGAGGCCACCAACCATTACACCAACCTCATCGCCTGGACCTTCACCAACGGGGCGCACCTGGCCGTGGTACAGGTGGACGTGGACACAGGGGAGGTGCGCATCCTGAAGTACGCCGTGGTGGAAGACTGCGGCCGTCTCATCAACCCGGCCATCGTGGACGGCCAGGTGCGCGGCGGCGTGGCCCAGCGGATCGGCGGCGCCTTGTTCGAGGAATGCGCCTACGATGGCGCCGGGCAACTCCTCACGGCCTCCCTGGTGGACTACCTGGTGCCCGGCCCGGCCGAGGTCCCGGAGATCCAGGTGGACCACCTGGAGACCCCCTCCCCCTTCACCCTGGGCGGCTTCAAAGGGGTGGGGGAGGCCGGCACCGCCGGCGCGCCCGGCGCCATCCTGAACGCGGTCAACGACGCCCTCGCTCCCTCCGGGGCCCGCGTCACCCGCCAGCCCATCACCCCCGAGCGCGTGCTGCAGGCCCTGCGCGCCGCCCGAACCCGGAAGCCGGCCGCCGCAAGCTAGCGGGTCGCGTCCCGGCGGCCTCCACGTCCTGCCGTAAGCGGCTCGCCCCCACGGGGAGCGCCGTGGGCCCGGCTTGGGGCGTGTCGCCCGGCCCCGGCCGCTTGGGGACTGCTGGGCGCCGCAGCCGGTCAGGCGCTGAGGGGAGGATGGGTTCGCGTAGGCGATGGGTGGCGCGCCTGGCCGCGGCATGCCTGATGGCGGCCATTCCGGGGTGCAGCCAGCACTACTACGAGCCCGGTCCGCCGGGGCCGGACAACCTCCGGGTCCACGTGCAGTACCAGCGCTTCACCGGGGCGAGGGACAACCACGTCTTTGCCACCGCCGTGGTCACGCGGCCGGATGGGGCTTCCCAGCCGGTGGACACCCTGAGGATTTGGCTGCGCACGAAGGACGCGACCGACGTTGCAGAGACCGTGGGCCGTTCCGAGGTGAGCGTGGAATCCTCCCGGCCCATCGCCCCCTCGGATGCTCCCGAGGCCTACGCCTGCGCCACCCACAGGGGCCAGACCTTCTGCGGTGGAGACCCCGGCGCTCGATAGCCCGACCCGATCTCTCTCGTTTGCTGGGCACGTTGGAAACGGCCGGGGGGCGACCGAGGCGCGGCTCCGAATCCCCCGCGCCCGCCTCCTCCGCCCACCACGCCCTCGCTCCCGCCGGGGCCCGCGTCACCCGCCAGCCCATCACCCCCGAGCGCGTGCTGCAGGCGCTCCGTTCCGCTCGCCCCTGACCGGGGACGGAGAACCGTCCACCCGCCTCCCCGCCATGGCACCGTGAAATTTGACAAAAACAGTTGCGCGGGCTTAGGACCCGTGGTATAAGACGCCCTCGTGTTGGCCGAAGCTTCGGCGGAGGGTCGGGCGAACCCTAACGGGGAGGAGGGAGCGATGACCGGATCGGTGAGGCGCTGGCACGTCCTCGTGGTTCTCACGTTGTTCATGGCCGTGGCCGCTGGCTGCGCCCAGCATTATTACCAACCGAGCGCCGCGGGGCCTGACAACCTCACGGTGAACGTCCAGTACCGCTGGTACATGGGCGGCATCGGGAACCACATCAACGCGAGTGCCCTGGTGACGCGGCCAGACGGGTCGTATCAGAAGGTGGACAACCTCAAGATCTGGCTGAAGACGAAGGACCTGACGGACTACGCGGAAAACTTCGGGCAGTATGAAGTCAGCGCTCACACCTACCGCCCCGTGGCACCGTCTGACGATCCCAAAGCCTACGCCTGCGCCACCTACAAGGGGCAGACGTTCTGCGGGGGCGATCAGAGCGCCCGGTAACGGCGGGACCGGCCCCGCCCGGGCCTCCGCACCACCACTGGTCACTGTCGAAGCGCCATCCCGCCGGCCGCCACGGCCGGCGGGATGGCGCTTTTTTCGTGGCGCCCCGGAGGACCCCGTTCGCACAAGATCCAGATGGACCGCGGCGCGCGATGGGGCGAGCCAGGGGCACGCCGGAGCGGCGCCGCTGGCGCAACAGCGGCAGCGGGGAGAAGCGTTGGGCCTTTTTTCGGCGGCCCGCTAGTGTCCTGAGTCAGAAATTCGCAGCATTAATTCTCCGTTCGTGCTGAGCGCGTCGAAGCACGAACGCCGCGGGATTTCGCCCTTCGACGAGCTCAGGGCGAACGGAAATTACTTGGGGAACTTCTGACTCAGGACACTAGATCCTCGTCACAACGTCCACCAGGGCCGGCCGCTGCCGCTCCCGGACATAGCGCGCGGCCTCGCCCAGGACCTTCGGCAGCTCCTCGGGCCGCTGCACCGGCCCCGTGGCGTGGATGTCGAAGGATCGGGCCAGGGTGGCGAAGTCCACGGCCGGGTCGTTGATGTGGATGCCGACGCCTTTGTTCTCCACCGGCCGGCCGCGGTCCTTCGCCACGCGCTCCTGGTGGTGCTCGTCGTTGCCGTAGCTCCGGTTGTTGCAGACCACCGTGAGGAGCGGAACCCGGTGATGGGCCATGGTGTAGAGGGCCGAGGGGCTGTAGAGAAAGTCGCCGTCCGTCTGCATATTCACGCACAGGCGCCCGGTGCCCCGATGGGCCAGGGCGACCCCCACGGCCGAGCCGATCCCGTACCCCAGACCGGCCCCGCGGCAGTGGCCCACGTACTGGCGCGGCTCGCGGATATCCCAGAGGCGCCGCACCCAGGGGCTGGCGTAGTGGTCGTTGGCCACCACCCAATCGCTGCCCTTCACGGCCTCCCAGACCCCGGCCACGAGGCGCGGATAGCTGATGGCCCCGCCGGGGGCGACGTCCGTCACCTCGCGCCGCCAGCGGTCGTGCATCGTCTGGCGTAGGGCCGCCAGGGCCTTGCGCCGCTCGGCGATGCGCGCCGCCGCCCCGGGGACGCCGGCCAGCCGCGCGCGGCAGGCGGCCACGAGGGCTGGCAACGCCACCGCCGTATCGCCCGCCAGCGCCGTGTCCACCGGGACGAGCCGGTTGTAGTCCGCCGCCCAGCTCCGCTGCAGGAAATCGTTCAGCGAGATGGTGACGATCTGCGCCGTCTCCGGCACGACGCGCGGGGCATTGCGCTCGCGCAGCCCGGCCGTGAGGGGCCCGTAGAGATCCAGGACGTCCAGGGCCAGCACCAGGTCGGCCTCCGGCAACAGCTCGCGGCCCGCCCCGGTGAGGTTCAGCGCGTGGCGGGACGGCAGGTTGACGCGCCCCTGCACGTCCAGCACGGGCAGCGCCAGCAGCTCGGCCAACTCGGCCAGCGGCCCCAGCGCGGCCGGATTGCGCGAGACGTCCTCGGCGAACACCACCGGCCGCTCCGCCTCCACGAGTTGAGCCGCCAGCCGCTCCAGCCCGGCCGCCTCCGGGGCGGGGGGCGCGGGCGGGGCGTAGCGGGCCACCGGCGGCAGCGGCACCGGCTGGGCCAGGTGCTCCTCCTGCAGCATCACGTCGTAGCAGACGTACACCGGCCCGCGGGGCTCGGTCATGGCCACGCGGTACGCCCGCAGGAGCGATTCGGGGATGGCCCCCACGCTGGCCGGCTGATCGTCCCACTTCACGTAGTCCCGCACCTGCTGCCCCTGCACCAGGGCCGTGTGCACCCAGTCGATCCAGGGGCGGCGCAGCGTCTCGTCCATCGGGCCGGTGCCCCCCAGGACCAGGACCGGCGTCCGGTCGCACCAGGCGTTGTAGATGGCCATGCTGGCGTGCTGGAGGCCCACGATGTTGTGGACGGCCGCAGCCATGGGCCGGCCCGTGGCCTTGGCGTAGCCGTGCGCCACCGCCACCGCGATCTCCTCGTGGCAGCACAGGATCATCTCCGGGTCGTTCCCGCCGCCGAAATTCACGAAGGAGTCGTGCAGCCCCCGGAACGTGGCCCCGGGGTTGAGGGCCACGTAGGGGACGCCCAGGGCCCGCAGCATCTCCACCACGAGGTCCGACCCGTACGCCGCTTGTGATCCCACCGCCGCCTCCTTAGTGACACGCCACAAACCGGGTGGCCCTCAGCGCGTCACCGCGCTCCCGCCCCGGCGCCGTCCCGCAGCACGCGAGGAGCCAGCGCCGCACGGCCGGCGCGGCGCGCCGCGGGAAGCGGTGGCCCACGGGATAGCTCAGGTGCTCCACGGAGCGGGCGCGGCGCTCCAGGGCCGCCTTGTAGGGCCGCACCCGCTCGGGGGGATAGTGGGGGTCCCTGGTGCCGGAGATGAGCAGCACGGCCGTGGGGCTGGGGCGGTAGCGGCGGTTCGTCTCCCAGTCGCCCGGGATGCCCCCGCACACGGCCACCAACCCGCACACACGCCCCGGATGGGTGAAGGCGAACCGGTAGTTCAGGCCGACGGACTGGGAGAACCCGAAGAGGAACACCTTCCCCGGGTCCACCCGGCAGGTCCGGACCAGGTCCTCGATCACCCCCAGGACGAAGCCATGGTGCAGGGCCTGGTTGGCCGGCCCGTCTCCTTGCGTCCCCCAGCCGTAGGCGGGCCGCAGGTGGCCGCCCCGCCGCACGGCGTGCTGATGGGTTCCCTGGAGGGCGGCCACCACGAAGCTTGCCGGGGCCAGCCGCGCGGCGAATCCCTGAAGGCTCTCCCGGGTGCCCCCATACCCGTGCAGCGCGATCAGGGCCGGGCGCCGGCGGCCCCGCGGTCCTGGCGGGACGGCCACGCTGTAGAAGCCGGTGGTGAGGAGGGGGATGGCCCGCTGGCGGGGGGCCGGGGGGTCAGATGGCATAGCCGCCGGATTCGCGGAGGACGTCGATGACGTTGCGCACGGGGACCTTCTGGATCTTCACGTAGTTCAGCGCGTCCACCGGGTTGTCGTGCAGCCACAGGTGGAGCATCCCGAAGAGCTGGAACATCGATTGGGCCCCCAGCGGCTCGCCCCGCTCCTTGGCCGCCTGCTTCACCGTCATCAGGCAGATCGGGATCCCCAAAATGATCGGGTAGGCCCCCCCGATGGCGAAGCCCACGAGGAACGCGTAGAACACGTACTCGGCCGCCATGGAGGTCACGCGCAGGATCTCCATGCGGTTGAACATCTCGTCGACCACCGTGCCGAAGGCCGTGTCTTTCTTGATCCCCTTGGCGAGCGCGTCCAGACCGCCCTTCCGGGCGACCTCGCCCTTCAGGAAGTTCCGCAGGGCGGCCTTGTTCTCCACCATGCCGAAGGTGAATTCTGCGTGGGCCTTGCACGTGCCCCGCCAGGTGCCCAGGCCCCATCCGGCCGCGAAGCCGACCACGGCCTCGATCAACCACCACACCAACGTCATGGCATTCACTGGCATCCCCCATGGAGGCGGCGCCGCGGCGCCCATGCCGGGCCGTCCGCCCGCCCGGCAGTTTCGCCAGCCCGCCGCATCCTGTCAACCTTTTTGTGGGCGTTCGTCGGGTGCGACCATGGCGACGGACGCAGGAGGAGCGCGCGGTCGAGACATGGGAGGCGCCGGCGAGAAGCGGAACCCAAGGGCGCAATGGACATTGACGATGGATGCGGGGGCGATGAAGAAGACCTGCGCCGCGCAGGACGAGGGTCCCGGCGGCCGGTCACCCTAGCGGCGGGCGGCGGCCCTCCCATGGCCGGGCGGCCTCGAAGGCAGCGGCCGCCTTGAGCACGGTGGCGTCCGCGAAGCGGCGGCCCACGATTTGAAGACCGATGGGGAGTCCGGTTTCGGTCCAGCCGCACGGCACGGTGGCAGCCGGTTGTCCTGTCAGGTTAAAGGGAAGGTTGAAAGGAAAGGCCTGCCAGCGGGGAACCCTCCGGCCCGCGATCTCGATGTCCTCGGTCTGGCCCAGGGGCAGTGGCGGGACGGCCACGGTCGGCGTGAGCATCAGGTCGTAGATCCCGAAGAACCGCCGCACGCCGTCCCACAAGGCTGCCCGCCGGAACCCGGCCTCGGCGAACTGGACGCCGGTGAAGCCCTGCCCTTTCTCCACCAACGGGACCAGGCCGGGATCCATCCGGTCGCGCCACTGGGGAAGGTAAGGGCCCAGCCTGGCCGCTATGGCTCCGTAGAAAAGCGTGCTCCAGGCCTCCGAGGGATCGGCGAAGCCGGGCGAGGCTTCCTCCACGCGGCAGCCGATCCCCTCGAAGGCCCGCGCCGCCGCCGCGCACGACCCGCGCACCGCGGGGTCCACCAGCGCGTAGCCCAGGTCCGGACTCCAGGCCACGTGCAGCCCGCGGATGCCATCGCCCAGTGCACCCGGGTAGTCCGCGCCGTCCGCCGGCAGGGAGTTCCGGTCTCGCTCATCGGGCCCGGCCATGACCGCCAGCATCACGGCCGCATCCCGCACGGTGCGCGCCATGGGCCCGGCGTGAGTGAGGGTCTCGGCCGCGCTGGCCGGATAGACGGGGACCCGCCCGAAAGATGGCTTGAAGCCGAAGATCCCGCAGAACGCGCCGGGGATCCGGATGGAGCCGCCCCCGTCGGTACCCACCGCCAGCGGCCCGAGGCCTGCGGCCACCGCGGCCCCCGCCCCGCCGCTGGAACCCCCCGCGGACCGGGCCCCGTCCCACGGGTTCCGCGTGGGGCCGAACACCCGGTTGTCCGTCTCGGCCGTCCAGCCGTACTCGGGCGTGTTGGTCTTGCCGAGGATGATGGCCCCGGCGGCCTTCAGCCGCTCCACCAGCGGGGCGTCCTCCTCGGGCACCACGTGTTCGTGGATCTTCGATCCCCACGTGGTCCGGATCCCCTTCGTGATCACCAGGTCCTTGATGGAAACGGGCACGCCGTGCAGGGGGCCCAGCGGCCCGCCGCCCATGACGGCCGCCTCGGCGGCCCTGGCCGAGGCCCGCGCCGCCTCGGCGGTCACCGTGCAGTACGCGTTCAGGGAGGGGTTCAGCCGCTCGATGCGCGCCAGCACGGCATCCACCACCTCCACCGGGGACAGCCGCTTCGCCCGGATGGCGGCCGCCAGGGCCGTCGCCGGCATGTAGCACAGGCCGATGTCTTCCATCTTTTTCCGTGCCCGTGTCCCTGCCCGCTCCCGCCCATGCGCGGGTTCCCGGTTCCCCGTTCGCGGTCCCCGGTCCCCGGTCCCCGCGTCCCCGTGTCTCCGCGTCTCCGCCCCCGGCCTAGCCCACCAACTCGCCGTCCTCCAGGATGGTCCGGCCGTCCAGCCGCAGCGTGGGGTGGCGCATAATCCCGTCGAAGTGTAGGCCGGCGCGGGTGTGGCCCCCCAGGTTGTCGCTGGTGCCGATGCCGATGTGCACGGTGCCCAGCGCGCCGTGGTCGTTGGTCATCTGGCCGGTGAGTTGGCGGCACTCCGGGTTCAGGCCGATGGCGAGCTGGGCGATGTTGTACACCTCCAGGTTGCCGCGCTCGCGCAGGAGCCCCTCCAGACGCCCGGCCTGCTCCCCGCCGGTGATGCCGGCGATCATCCCGCCTTTCACCTCGAGGCGCACCGGCTCCCGCATCACACCCAGCCGGAAGTTGGGGATGCTCCCGTCGAACACGATGACCCCTTCGCTGCTCCCCTCCACCGGCGAGATGTTGGCCTCGATGTTCGGGAACGCAGAAAAAACCCCAGGCCGGTCTACGATGCAGCCATGCGAGTTGCCGCTCCGTCCCCGCAGGTCCATGCGCACGTCGGTGCCGGCCGCCGAGGTCAGGTGGGCCTGGGCCGCCTCGGTGAGGAGGCGGGCCACGCGGTCGCAGGTGGGCCGGATGGCGGCGAAGTCGGCCCCGATGCCGCCCTCGTAGAACATCTCCGGGCGAAAGTCCGAGAGGGCCAGCACGCGCGCGCCGCGCCCCAGGGCCGCCTTGGTGGCCGCCGCGTGCGAGATGGACCGCCTCACCGGGGTGAGCACCAGGTGGGCCTCCGCCATGGCGGCCGCCACGGCGGCCGGCGGCTCCGCCCCATCCACCTCGCGGGGCGCCATGGTGACGACCACCGGGTCCGCCCCCACCTCCGCGCACCCGGCGGCCAGCAGCTCCGCAACGCTCCGATCCATCTCGTAGTCGGTGACGACGACCACCCGCTCGCCCGCCCGGAGCCCGCAGCACACCTCCAGGATCTTCCGCACCCCCCGCATCATCAGGACACTCTTCACCCCGTCCCCCTCCTCGCCCCCGCGCGGGGCATCTCCACCCCGGCCGAGGGCGCGCAACCCCTATCACCGGGCCCGAGACCCTGTCAAGATCAGCCTGCCGAGAACGGCGCAAACTGCCCGGCATTGAGCGCGGGAGGTGGCGAGGCGCGCCGGATCTCGGCGCGGTGACGCTGCCTCCCTCGCACCGGGCATGCCGTCGCGGTTCCCGCCCGTTGACAGCGAGCCACTCGCTGCCGTAGAGTCCCCCAACCACCGATCCGTCCGGCCTCTCGTGATAGCCGGGATGCCCCTCCAGTGGGTTCCTCGACCGGTTCGTGACACCCTCACTGGCCCGGGGGATGGTGGACGGGGGCCCCGGCTTCGAGGAACTGCAAGGTCAGGCGGCTCCCGGACTCCGACGCGGAACGCATCGCAAGTGGGTGGAGGGATAGCGTTATGAGATGGGCAGACTGGCTCGGGTGGGACAGGGCGACGTGGCGGGCATTCGGGGCTGGTGTCGCCCTTCTCTTCCTTACTCCCCTGCTCGCGCTCCGCCTGGGGGGTGGCGCGGCCACCGGGAGCCTGTTTGCCCTGGGGGTGATCGTGCTCTTCTACACCATCGAGGCCCACGGGGTGCGGCGGGAACTTCTGCGGCAGAACGAGATCGCCGTTCAGCCCCTGGTCATCGCCACCGTTGAACGACGCCCCGAAATCTCCGGGGAGTCGAAGTACGCGCACCAGGTGGTCCTGCGGAACGTCGGGCGGGGCGTGGCACTCTCCATTCAACCCAGCGATATCGTGGCGCACGATGAACGGAGGATCCGCTGCGTGGTCAAATTCACGCCCGTGGATGTTCTCGAGCCGGGTAAAGATGCCGTCACGGAAGCCGCCATGTACCGGGAGGAGGGGGCGGAGGCCGCAAGGCTTGGCGACTTCATCGCCGGCCTCATACCCAGTCGCGCCACGGAAACGTACGACTTGGTCCTCTCCTACGAGGATATCGGCGCCCAGGAATACCAGTCCACCATGCGGATGGGGAAGGGAGGCATCCGGTTGTTGGGGCCCGGCCAGTCGTCAGATCGGCCCTGACGCGGCAGGCTGCTGAAGAAGGCCCAGTAGCTCTCCCCGCTGCCTCGGCGGCAGCGGGCGGGGCGTTGGCGCGCTCGCGCGCTCCCTGCGGCGTACCGGCCCTCCCATTCCGCACTCCGCAATCCGCATTCCGCAACGGTGGGCGCCGCGTTGCCCCGGGACCTTTTTGAGCAGCCTGC
>DASPOZ010000403.1:0-5381 GCA_035625755.1 Candidatus Sulfotelmatobacter sp. | reverse complement strand
GCAGCCGGTTTCCCGCAGGCTGCTCAAAAAGGTCCAGATGCAAGGCGGCGCGCGACGGGCCGAATGAGGCGTACGCCGGGTACGCCGCAGTGAGTGCCCGAGCGCGCCAACGCCGCAGATGGGCCTTTTTCAGCAGCCTGCTACGGGGCGTTCAGCGCTGTTCGCGCCTGATCGCTTCACCCACCGCCTCGGCCTTGTGGCCGAAGATGGGCGGCGGATCCACCCCGAGCATCCGCAGGTAGAGCGAGAGCTGGCCCCGATGATGCGCCTCGTGCTCGCACATGGCCCGCAGCCATTTCCACGCCGTGATCTCGGCGCCCACCGGCGTCGTGACCCGGCGTTGCAGGGCCTGTGAGCCCTCGCGCCGATCCAGCTCGGCGAGCAGGGCACACGATTCCGTATGGAGGATGTCGAGCTCCGCCAGCGCCCCGGCCATGTCCGGGCTGCCGCCCCGGCCGAGCGCCGCCTCCGATCCGATGGCGACGCGGGCCGGCACGCCGCACACCCGCGCCACGAAGAAGTCCCGCTCGGTCCGTCCCAGGTGCCGCGTCAGGTCGGCGACGCAGAACGCGCCCTCCGCCGGCCGCCACGGCCCCGCATCGGGCGGAAACGCCGCCAGCGTCCGACGGGTCCGCGCCCGAAAGCCCCGCCAGTACCCCAAAAACTCCTGAACCGATTGACCTTCCATCAGGCCCCCGGTACGGCCGAACCGCCGAATGGCCGGACGTTATTTCTTCTGTTCCGGGTATTCGTACCAGCCCTTGCCGGTCTTGCGACCGAATTCGCCCTTCTCGTATTTCGCCACCAGCAGGGGGTTCGGCTTGTCCGCCGGGTCGCCGCTCATGCGGTAGCGCGCCATGC
The DNA here is from genome assembly GCA_035625755.1 of Candidatus Sulfotelmatobacter sp. Classification (GTDB taxonomy): domain Bacteria; phylum Methylomirabilota; class Methylomirabilia; order Methylomirabilales; family DASPOZ01; genus DASPOZ01. The sequence continues at coordinate 4,520 of DASPOZ010000403.1, read as the reverse complement.
GCACCTGGTAGCCGACGTCGAGGCCCGTAAAGTCCATGAGGCGGAAGGGGCCCATGGGATAGCGGAGCCCCTTCTCCACGGCCAGGTCCACATCCTCGTGCGTGGCTATCCCCTTCTCCACCAGCCGCATGGCCTCGTTGGCCACGGCGTGCAGGATGCGATTGGCGATGAAGGCCGGGATCTCCTTCCGCACGCGCACCGGGATCTTGCCGATCCGGCGGCTCAGTTCCATGGTGGTGGCGATGCTCTCCTCGGAGGTGCCGGGATGCCCCATCACCTCCACCAGTTCCATCACCACCGCCGGGTTGAAGAAGTGCATGTTCAGCACCCTGTCCGGACGCTTGGTAGCGTCGGCGATGCGGGACGAGAGGATGCTGGAGGAGTTCGTGGCCAGGATGGCGCGCGGCGGGCAGATCTTGTCCAGCTCGGCGAAGCAGGCGCGCTTGGCGTCCTCCTCCTCGATGATGGCCTCGATGACGAAATCCGCCTGCCCGGCGGCCGCCGCCATGGAGGGTGCGAAGGTGAGGTGCTTGCGGGCGCTCGCCGTCTGCTCCGCCGTGAGGCGGCCCTTGGCCACGCGCTCCTCCAGCCACTTGGCGGCCCACCCCTCCGCCTTCTTCACGGCCTCCGGCACGGCGTCGCACACGCTGGTCTCGTAGCCGGCCAGCGCGCACACCATGGCGATCTGCGATCCCATGGCGCCGGAGCCCACCACCGCGATCCGCTTCACCTCGTCGATCGTCATCACGCTCTCCTCGTCAGGACTGAGGTTCAAGGACTGAGGACTGAGGTCCCCCGGCCCCCACTCAGTCCTCACTCCTCAGCACTCAGTCCTCTCGGCCACGAGGCCGGGGCCGTGCGGCGCGCCCAGGCGCACGGGGACGCGCCGGCCCATCAGCGCGTCCGCCCCGTCCAGGAAGGCGCGCACGTAGTTGTCCGTGAGGGCCTCCAGGCGGCCGCCCCCGCGCTCGCGGCGGTGCAGCACCACCGCGTCCGCCGCCCGGCCGCGCAGCCCGGCGCGGAACGCCGCCGCCTTCCGCGCCACCAGCGCCCGTAGCCTCCGGCCGCGCTCCGCGCGCACGGCCGCCGGCACCTGGCCGGGGCGGGCCGCCGCGGCCGTCCCGGGCCGCCGCGAGTACGGGAACACGTGGAAGTAGGCGATGGGCAGGTCCTCCAGGAGCCGATAGGAGTTCTCGAAGGCCGCGTCCGTCTCGCCGGGGAAGGCCACGATGGCGTCGCCGCCGATGGCGATGCCGGGGATGGCGGCGGCCGCCCGCTCCACCGCCTCGCGGAACCGCCGCGCCGGGTAGGCGCGGCGCATGGCGCGCAGCACCCCGTCGTCGCCGCTCTGCAGGGCGATGTGCAGGTGGCGGCAGAGGCGCCGCGACCCCGCCATCAGCTCGATGAGGCCGTCCGTCACCTCGTGGGGGTCCAGGGAGGTGAGGCGCACGCGGCAGCGGAGCGGCAGGCCCTCGACCCGGCGCAGCAGGGCCACCAGCGATGTGGCCGGCGCCAGGTCTCGCCCGTACGTCCCCAGGTGGATGGCGGTGAGGACCACCTCGGGATACCCCGCCGCGTCCAGCCGCTGCAACTCCTCCAGCACGGCTGCGGGCGGCAGGCTGCGGTTCGGTCCCCGGGCGGCGGGCACGATGCAGAACGCGCAGTGATAGCTGCACCCATCCTGCACCTTCAGGTAGGCCCGCGTACGATCCGAATCCAACGAAACCCGAAGGCCGTCGAACACGCGCCGCCGCCCGATATCCCCGACGACGACCCTCGGAAGCCGGGTCCCCTCACCCTCGCCCTCTCCTCCTCCAGGGGAGAGGGGATCAAGAATTCCTCGCGCATCCCCCCCTACCAGGTCGGCGTGATCGAGATTTATTCCCCTCTCCCTTGGCGAGGGAGAGGATGCGGGTGAGGGTTTCTGATCCTCGAGGCCCTGGATCTGGAGCAGGAACTGGGGCTTCTCGGCGTTGCCCAGCACCAGGTCCACGCCCGGGATGGCCCGCACCTCGTGCGGCGAAACCTGGGCGTAGCACCCCGTCACCACGATACGGGCCGCCGGGTTGCGGCGGACGGCCCGCCGGATCATCTGCCGCGAATCCGCGTCCGCCTCGGCGGTGACGGTGCACGTGTTGACCACGTACAGGTCCGCCTCCTCGGTGAAGGGGACCACGGCGTAGCCCCCCTCCGGAAGCATCCCCTTCAGGGCCTCCGTCTCGAACTGGTTCTGCTTGCACCCCAGGGTGCTAAAGGCGACGCGCGTCGGCATGGCGGTTCCGGTACGGCTCCAGGTAGGCATCCAGCAGGGCGAGGTTCAGCACGTCCTCGCGGTTGTAGAGCAGGAGCGTCTGCAAGGCGTCCGCGTCCCCGTCGTTCGTGTAGTTGGCCCAGAGGCGCATGGCCGCGTAGCCGTCCACCCCCTGCGTCTGCCGCACGATGCCGATCTGCGCCTCCACCCGCTTGAGCCCGCCCTTCAGGCCCACGCGCCAGCAGTCGCGCATCAGGTCGTGCGGGCGGCAGACCTCGCGCAGGTCCACCCCCAGGCGCCGCCGGATCACCGGCAGGTCGAACCGGTCTCCATTGTACGTGCAGAGGGTCTCCACCCCGTCCAGGGCGCGGACCAGGCCCACGTCCGTCACGTCGCCCCCCACGAGCTGGATCATGCCCCGGTCCGCCCCGTAGATCCCGATGATGCTGATCCCGCCCTCGAAGGCCGTCTCGATGTCCAGGTACGCGCGCGCCCGGCCGCCTACGGGCCTGGGATCACTCTCCGGGGATCGACCGTTCCCAGCGGCCAGCATCGACTCACGCACCTAACGGCTCACAGAAGCTCTCGCCGTGCGCGAGAGCGGTGGGGTCCGCCGATGTGACGATTGCAGCGCGCCGTGAGGATATCACAGGGATGGGCGAATTCAAGGGTCGGGCGTTCCCGGAGTTCGGCGCATGCTTCGCGGGTCAAGGCAGGTCTAGGGCGAATCTGATGGCTTCCTCAACCCTCTGGATTTTCTCGGGAGACAACGCCGCGATCCGCTGCTTCAAGAGCGCTTTCTCGATCGTTGTGAGGTCGTCCGCATTCACTACACATCGCGCCGAAAGGCCGTCACGCCGATCCAGGGGAACCTCCACCGGGATACTGCGTATCGTTCGTGTCACGGGCGCAACCGTAACGGCGCTCCGCACGCGGTAGGCCGAATCCCGACTGAGGAGCACCACGGGCCGGCGCCCGGCCGGTGGCGGCAGATCCGCCCACCACACCTCGCCCCGTCGCATCTACCACTTTTCCTTCGGGAGTCTGCGAGAAAGGAGTTCCGCGCCGACCTTGGCCCAGGCCGTGTTCTCCGGCATCTTCGTATATCCCTCCACGTATATCCGGTCCAACTTACTGCCCTCCAGGCTCCGCAACCGAAGCCTACAGGCCTCGCGGATAAATGCCGCGCGACTTTCCGCCAACACCCCTGACGTTTCGTCGATCCGTTCCAGCAGGTCCCCTTCGATGGGGACCTGGATGATCTTTTTCCGCCTACCAATCGCCATGTTTTCCCCTCCACATTCCATTGTGGGATAAATACCACAATTCCATCGGTTAATCAATAGAGATTCTAGGTGACGTCGGGAGGGATTGGGCCACTTCATGGCGCCTGCGCCAGCGCGGCCTCGGCCTTCGGCAGCCAGAAGGTCATGTCCATGGAGCGGTACAGGTCGATGGCGGCGGCAAGTTCGGATCGGGCCTGCTCACGCCGTCCGATGTTCGCGTAGAGGGTGCCCAGGCCGAGGTGGCAGTGGGCCACAAGCGGGCGCATGCCACGTTCGCCTGCCAGCGCCATGGCCTTGCGGTAGTGGCCTCCCGCTGTCTCGACGTCAGGGGCGGCTTGATGTGAGGCGATATCGCCCAGGAGGCGGAGGACCCACGCCTCATAGCCGCGTTCACCGCGCCCGCGAGCGAGCATCAGGGCGCGGTCGGCGCAGGCGCGGGCGTTCTCGACCCGGCCCGCGAGCAGGTACGCGTCGCCGAGCTGTCCGACGCTGAGCGAGTGGCGATACCCGATCCCTGCGCGTTCATAGGCGGCCAGCGCCTGCTCCAGGCAGGAGATGCCTTCCTCACTGCGTCCCGACCACGCGTATACGTGCCCCAGCGAGGCCATTGCGATCGGAGTGTGACTCGTGATGTTCCACTCGCGGCACTGAGCGACCGCGCGCTCGAGCAAACGGGCGGCCTGGCTCAGTTCCCCCCTTAGGCTCTTCAGATACGCGAGATCGAGACATCCCACGACGACGCTGAACGGGTGGTCGAGCGCTTCGGCGATCCGGATCGCCTCTTGTCCGTGAGCGTCTCCCTCGTCGAATACGCCGCGTTCGGCGAGCGCGCGCGCCAAGGTGGCACGAGACCAGACGGCGGGAGACGTCACGAGGCCGAACCGCTCACGGCTCCGCTGGCCGTGTAGCGACTCCATCAGTTTCCGGCAGACACGTTCGGTCCCGCGATAGTCGCCCGAGAGGTGGGGGGCGGCGGCAAGGTA
>DASPOZ010000402.1:0-13446 GCA_035625755.1 Candidatus Sulfotelmatobacter sp. | reverse complement strand
GCTCAAAAAGGTCCAGATGCAAGGCGGCGCGCGAGGCGCCGACTGAGGCGTACGCCGGGTACGCCGCAGGGAGTGCGCGAGCGCGCCAACGCCCCGCCCGCTGCCGCCCAGGCAGCGGAAAAAAGTGGGGCCTTTTTCAGCAGCCTGCTAGTTGAGGCGGGGATCTTCGGGGGCCGTGGTCAGGAAGGCGGCGGGCCCCCCGATGGCCTGGAGGGCGCGGGCCCACACGGTCTTGGGATTGGCGGCGTACACCAGGTCGGCCACGCCCGGCCCCACGATCCAGGCCGTCTGCTGCAGTTCCGCGTCCAGCTGCCCGGCCCCCCAGCCGGCATATCCCGCATACAGGCGGAGCGCCTCGCCCGGCTGGGGCAGCTGCCGCAGGCGGTCGGCCACCCCTTCGGATCCTGGCGTGAACCATACGCCGGGCAGCACCTCGCGGGAATCCGCCATGAGCCGCGGGACGTTGTGGAGGGCGAAGACATGCGAGGGAGACACCGGGCCGCCCTGGAAGAGATATTCCCCCTCGCGGGCCTCCGCCAACGGCCCCGGCAGCCCCGCCGCGAGCTTCACTTGGGTTTGCCGGTTGACGATGAGGCCAACCGTCCCCTGGTCGTTGTGCTCGCAGAGCAGCACCACGGTGCGCACGAAATTCGGGTCGCGCAGTGTGGGCAAGGCGATGAGAAACCTGCCCGGAGCAGGATCCATTTGCATGAGGGCTCCCTGTGGGACCGCCGCGGACGGTGCCGGAGACGTATCGGCCGGCACGAACGGTCCGTTCAGCCGCATTACAGCCGATAGCACGCGGCCCGTCAAGCGCCTCCGGGGCCACCAGGCAGGGTGCTGAAAAAAGGTCGATCTTCTCTCCCCGCTGCCCCGCGGGGGCAGCGGGTGGGCTCCGACCTACGGACCGCCCATTCCGCATTCCTCGATGGCGCGCCGCCCCGCCGTTCGTTGACAGTTTTTGAACGCCGGTGCTAGAGTCCGGCGAGTCGCGGGCCGTTTGTGAGGTGCACCCGGGCGAGACACAGGGGTCCCGCCCGGACATCCCGTCGGCCGTGGGGGACGAGGTGCCGGTCGCCCTCAGCGAGAAGGAGCCGCCCGTCCGTTGCGGCGCGGGGCGGCCATGCGGGGGAAGGGCTGCGGGGCAGAGGGAGAGGGGCCATTGATCGATTTCGTCCTGCTGAAGGCGATTCTCGCGTCGCTGGCCTTCCTGCTGGGCGTCCTCAACCTCCTGGTCATGCTGGAGATGATGCAGAAGATCAGGCTGTTCGGCCTGCCGTACGAGACGCTCAGCCTATGGCACCGGCGCCAGGGGGACGTGATCGCGGCGCTGTTCGCGCTGACGGCCGCCATGTGCGTGAAGTACTTCGTCTTGGAGGGCGAGCCCGAGTGGGATTCGCCGCGGGTGGCCGGCCACATGCTCTTCGCAGGCCTCGCGCTGGTGCTGGTGGCCGGCAAGCTGCTCATCGTGAACGTCCCGAAGCTCCGGAAGGGCTACCGCTACATCGATTACATCGGCGCGTCCCTCTTCGCCAGCCTCGTCGTGGTGTTCGGCACCAGCGCCGCCTGGTACTTCTACAAGTGGATCACGGTGGCCCGCCCCCGATTCTGAGGCGAGGACTGAGGGTCGAGGACTGAGGACTGAAAGCGGGCAGCTGATGTCTGTACGGGTGAAAGGCCATCCGATCTTTGCGGCGTGCTACGACAGCAATCCGTGGCCGCGGAGGTGGTCCGCGCTGTGGAGGCGCCGCGCCGAGGTGGTGGGGGAGGCGGAGGGCCGCGTCCTGGACCTGGGGGTGGGCAATGGCCTGAACTTCGAATGCCTCCGGCGAGCGGCCTTCGCGGTGGGGGTGGACCCGGACCCGTTCATGCTCCGCCGCGCCCGGCCCCGCCTGGCGGCCGCCACCGTCTCCAGCGCCATTATCCGGGGGCCGGCCGAGGCCCTGCCGTTCCCGGACGGCGCGTTCGACACCGTGCTGGCGACGCTCGTCCTCTGCACGGTGCAGGACCCCGACGCGGCGCTCCGCGAGGCGCATCGCGTTCTGCGCCCCGGCGGGGTGCTCCGCTTCCTGGAGCACGTGCGCGCTCCCTCGCCCCGCTGGGCCGCGTGGCAGGACCGGATCACGCCCCTCTGGCCCCGCCTCTTCGCCGGCTGCCACCCCAATCGGGACACCCTGGCCGCCATCCGCGCGCACGGCTTCACCGTGGAGGCGCTCGAGACGGCACGGCGCGGCGTGCTGATCCAGGGCCTGGCCCGGAGGGGAGGGCCCACCTGACGAGGCCCGCCGAGCCCGCCCTCCGGGCGGCCTTCCGCAGGTCTGAAACCCCTGTGCCGGCACCATCACCATCTGCGGTCCCGGAGGGTCCGAGGGCGGCCGCAAGGCGGGCTTGAACGGCGGGGCGGGCTTAATTCCTTGAAAAACTTGCTTTTGCCCAGGCTGCTCAAAAAGGTCCAGATGCAAGGCGGGGCGCGATGCGAGGTGCGAGGCGTACTTAGGCCGTACGTCGCAGCACCGCGCGAGCGCGCCAACGCCACAGATGGGCCTTTTTCAGCAGCCTGTTGAGCTTGACATCGGTTCCGGACCCGTGGTAAGTTCCCGCCGCTTTAGGACCGGTCGCGGGATTGACCCACCCGCCGGGTCCCCCGGGCATTGCCGGGCGGGGGGCCGGCCCCGGAGGTCTCGTTGGCGAAGAAGTTCTACACGGTCCTGGTCCTGCCGGACGCCACCTCGCGCGCCCGCAAGTTCCACATCTCCAAGACGGCCATCACGGTCGTCTCCTCCGTGCTGGCCGTGGCCTTCGTCGCCTTCGGCTTCTTCATCCATCAATATATCAACCTGAACGTCCGCCTCCTGGAGCTGGCCCGCCTGCGCCGAGAGGTGCAGTCCCACGACGCGATGGTGGACCGGCTGTTCCAGGTCGAAAAGGAGCTGGTCCAGCTCCGCGAGCTGGACGGGCGCCTGCGCCTGGTGGCCGGGCTCAACCCGGCGGCGGGCGAGGAGGCCGGGGCGAAGGCCCTGGGCATGGGCGGGCTCCAGGCCAACGTGGGCAAGGCGCTGGACGAGGCCATCCGGGGCGACAAGCTCTCGGTCATGGAGCGCATGAGCCAGGAGCTGGACCAGCTCGCCCGCGAGATGGCCCAGCGCATGTCCAGCCTCACGGAGCTGCGGGGCCACCTGGAGGAGCGCCGCTCGGCGATCGCCGCCACGCCCACCATCTGGCCCGTGCGGGGGCTGGTCACCTCCGGGTTCGGGTACCGGCAGTCGCCCTTCACGGGATCCCGCGAGCTGCACGACGGGCTCGACATCTCGGCGCCGCACGGGACCCCCGTCCAGGCCACGGCGGATGGGATGGTGGCCTACGCGGGCCCGCTGGCCGGCGGCTACGGCAACGTGGTCTACCTGGATCACGGCCACGGCTTCTTCACCTTCTACGGGCACAACAGCCAGAACCTGGTGAGGACCGGCGCGCGGGTGAGGCGGGGCCAGATCATCGCCCAGGTGGGAAACACCGGCATGAGCACCGGGTCCCACGTGCACTACTCGGTGCGGTACAAGGGCGTCTGGGTGAACCCCCTCAAGTACATCGTGGAGGCCAACCCCAACAGCCCGGAGCTGGCGGCCGCGGCCAGCGGGCCGGACCGCCTGCCCGAGGAATCGTCCAAGGTGAAGAACCTGGACCAGGCCATGCAGCAGGGCGGAGGCGCCGAGCCGGCTCGCCCTGGCCGTTCCCGCCGGCGATAGTCTCATCCGCCGAGTCGTTCCCCCCCAATCGCCTGTTGTCCCCCCCGTGGCTCTTCGCTCCCCCTGCGCCCCCCGCCCCCGCCCGGCGCGGGAACCTGCGGCCGCGGCTCGCCCCGCCTCGGGCGCCGGCCCAACCCCCGGCGCCGCTCAGCTTGAAGGCGGCGGAGGCGTGTGTTAGCATGCGCGAGGAGATCGGTTGCGCCGGAGCGGCGCAGGCAAGGATATGATCCAGCTCCTGCTGCGGAAGATTTTCGGCACGAAGAACGAGCGCGAGATGAAGCGGCTCCAGCCGCGCGTCCAGGCCATCAACGCCCTGGAGCCGCAGCTGCGGGCCCTTTCGGACGCCGACCTGCGCGCCAGGACGGACGCGCTCCGCGACCGCCTGGGCCAGGGCGCGGCCGTGGAGGACCTCCTGGAGGAGGCCTTCGCCGTCTGTCGCGAGGCGGGGCGCCGCGTCCTGAACATGCGCCATTTCGACGTGCAGCTCCTGGGCGGCATGGTGCTGCACCAGGGCAAGATCGCCGAGATGGCCACCGGCGAGGGGAAGACCCTGGTGGCCACGCTCCCCGTGTACCTGAACGCCCTGGAGGGCAAGGGCGTGCACCTGGTCACGGTGAACGATTACCTGGCCAAGCGCGATACCCAGTGGATGGGCCCCCTCTATCACGCCCTGGGGCTCTCCGTGGCCGTGATCCAGGGGGACGACCCGTCCCAGCCGCGCCGCGTCGGGCAGCGCCTCTCCTTCCAGTTCGACCCCGCCTACCAGGCCTCGGACCCGCGCTACCGGAACCTGCGCCCCATCGCCCGCCAGGAGGCCTACCGGACCGACGTCCTCTACGGCACCAACAACGAGTTCGGGTTCGACTACCTGCGGGACAACATGGTGACGGACCTCGGCCAGATGGTGCAGCGCGAGCTCCACTACGCCATCGTGGACGAGGTGGACAACATCCTGATCGACGAGGCGCGCACCCCCCTGATCATCTCGGGGCCCTCCGAGGAATCCACCGAGCGGTACGCCCACATCAACGCCATCATCCCCCGCCTGAAGCTGGCCGCCACCATCGCCGGCGGCAAGATGTACGAGGCCGAGGCCACCGCCGAGGGCGACTACATCGTGGACGAGAAGGCCAAGACGGTGGCCCTCACCGAGCAGGGCGTCCACAAGGTGGAGAATTTCCTGGCGGTGAAGAACCTGTACGACCCCGCCCACATGGAGCTGGTGCACCACGTCCAGCAGGCCCTCAAGGCGCACACGCTGTTCCAGCGGGACCGGGACTACGTGGTCCAGGAGGGCCAGGACGAGGGGGGGCGCCACCTCCGCCAGGTCGTCATCGTGGACGAGTTCACCGGGCGCCTCATGCCGGGGCGCCGCTGGAGCGACGGCCTGCACCAGGCGGTGGAGGCCAAGGAGGGGGTCCGGATCGAGCAGGAGAACCAGACCCTGGCCACCATCACCTTCCAGAACTACTTCCGCATGTACAAGAAGCTGGCCGGGATGACCGGCACGGCGGACACCGAGGCGGAGGAGTTCGCCAAGATCTACAAGCTCGACGTGGTGGTGATCCCCACCAACCGCACGCTGATCCGGGTCAACAACCCGGACGTGGTGTTCAAGACGGAGAAGGAGAAATACGAGGCGGTGGTGGAGGAGATCGCCGAGCTGTACGCGCAGGGGCAGCCGGTGCTGGTGGGCACCACCTCCATCGAGAAGTCCGAGAAGCTCAGCCGGTTCCTGCACCGGAAGGGGATCCCGCACAACGTGCTGAACGCCAAGCAGCACGAGCGGGAGGCCGAGATCGTGGCCCAGGCCGGCCGCCTGAAGACCGTCACCATCTCCACCAACATGGCCGGCCGCGGCACGGACATCCTGCTGGGGGGCAACGCCAAGACCATGGCCTCGGAGCTGGTGCGCCGGGGCGACCTGGACAAGGGGCTGAAGCATGACCCCGAGTACCCCCGCATCCTGGCCGAGCTGGAGCAGCAGCAGCGCTACGGCCTGCTGGAGGTGCCGGACCTGGAGGCCTACGCCCTGGCCATGGTGCAGGTGGCCCGGCAGACCCAGGCCGAGCACGAGCAGGTGGTGGGCCTGGGGGGGCTGCACATCCTGGCCACCGAGCGGCACGAGGCCCGCCGCATCGACAACCAGCTGCGCGGCCGCGCCGGCCGCCAGGGGGATCCCGGATCCTCGCGGTTCTACCTGAGCCTCGAGGACGACCTGATGCGCCTCTTCGTGCAGGACCGGATGGCGCGCATCATGGAGAAGCTGGGCATGCAGGAGGGGGAGGCCATCGAGCATTCGATGGTCACCAAGGCCATCGCCACCGCCCAGCGCCGCGTGGAGGCCCACAACTTCGAGATCCGCAAGCACCTCCTCGAATACGACGACGTGATGAACACCCAGCGCCAGGTCATCTACGGCGAGCGGCGCAAGATCCTGGAGGGGAAGGACCTGCAGGACCACGTGATGGACGTGGCCGAGGACGTGCTGGACGGCCTGCTGGCATTGTACACCAACGCGGACACGCACCCTGAGGAATGGGACCTGGCCGGTCTGGCCGAGGGGATGAAGCGGCAGTTCGGCATCGACGTCAAGGTCCCCACGGAGGGCCTGGCGGAGCTCACCCAGGGCGGCCTCCGGGGGGACCTCTGGGACCGGGTGCAGGCCGCCTACCGCCAGAAAGAGGCGCAGGTGGGGGATGCCCTCATGCGGCTCATCGAGCGGGAGATCCTCCTGGGGGTGGTGGACACCCAGTGGAAGGACCACCTGCTGGCCATGGACCACCTGAAGGAGGGGATCGGCCTGCGCGGCTACGGCCAGAAGGACCCCCTCATCGAGTACAAGCGCGAGGGCTTCGATATGTTCGAGGCCATGGTGGAGCGCATCAAGGACCAGAGCATCGAACGCCTGTTCCGGTTCGACGTCCAGGTGGTGGCGTCGCTGGAGGGGGCCTCGCTGGAGCCGGCGGCGGCGGGCCTGCCGGCCGGGGGCCCGCAGCGGCGCCAGGCCCCGCGCCCCGCGCCCCCCTTCCCCGCGCCGGGCGGGGGGGGGCGCCCGGCCCCGGTGCCGGGGGCCCGCCAGGCCCCCGTGCTGGCCCCCCGCAAGGTGGGGCGGAACGATCCCTGCCCCTGCGGGAGCGGGAAGAAATACAAGAAGTGCTGCGGAGCCTGACGGGGCCGCGGCGGAGGAAGGGGAGCATGGGCCGACGCTTTCCGGCATGGGCGTCGGCCCTGCCTTTTGTGGCGGCCGGCGCCCTCGCCCTGGGCCTCCCCCCGCGAGGGGCGTGGGCGGCGCAGGACACCACGGCCACCGTGGTGTCCGTGCACGGCGGGGACACCCTCGGTGTGGAGGTCGCCGACGGGGTCCGGATCACGCTCCACCTGCTGGGCGTGGCGGCGCCGGAGCTGCGCGGCCTGCGGCCGCAGGGCGCCAAACGGGAGGTGGCGCAGCCCTTCGCCGAGGAGGCCAGGAGGGCGCTGGAGGACCTGGCCCTGCACAAGCTGGTCCGGGTCTTCCTCTACGGGCGCGACGCGTTCCGGCAGGTGATGGCCGAGGTGCTCATCGAGGGCGAGAACGTGAACGTGCACATGGTGCGCGCGGGACTCGCCCGGGTGGACCGGGCGGCGCGCCACGTCCCGGAGGCGCTGCAGCGGAAGCTGGAGAGCGCCGAGGCCGAGGCCCGGCGAGAGAAGCGCGGCCTGTGGATTTTCGAATGATACCGGTCCTGAGTCCTGGGTCCCTGGTCCCGAGTCACGTCTCGGGGCCAGCGACCCAGGACCCAGGACTATGGACTCAGGACTGAGGGTCGTGAAAACGACGGTCATCCTGCCGACGTACAACGAACGCGAGAGCCTGGCGGCGGTGGCCCAGGCGGTCCTCAGCCTGGACCTGGACCTGGAGCTGGTGGTGGTGGACGACGGCTCGCCCGACGGCACGGGCCAGCTGGCCGACGCCATGGCCCGGATGGATCAGCGCCTGCACGTGATCCATCGCCCGGGGGCGCGCAGCTACGCCAAGGGCGTCCTGGAGGGATTCCGCTACGCCCTCAAGGGAGACTGCGACTGCGTGCTCACCATGGACGCGGACCGGTCGCACGATCCCCAGTGCATCCCGGACATGGTGCGGGCCGCCGAGCACTTCGACGTGATCCTGGGCTCCCGGTTCGTGGACGGGCTCAGCGTGGTCAACTGGAGCCTGCCCAAGGTGGCGGCCAGCTACGTGGCCAGCACCTACGTCCGCTGGGTCACCGGCCTGCGGTTCATGGACGCCACCTCGGGCTTCCGGGCCTACCGCCGGGGCGTGCTGGAGGCGATGGATCTGGAGGGCATCACCGCCTCCGGCTACGCCTTCCTGATCGAGATGGCCTACCGGGCCCACCGCATGGGCTTCCGCGTGGGCGAGACCCCCATCATCTTCTACGGGGGGCATTCGCGCCGGTCGCGCCTCTCGCGTCTGATGGCCCTCGAGGCCGCCATCCACACCGTCCGGCTGCGCATGCGGCCGGTCCCGCCCGCGCGCCGCCTGACCTGAGGCCGTGCCGGCGCCCTCCGTTCCTACCAACCGCCCGACCGCCTGGCCGTGGCTCGGCATCTTCGCGCTGGCGCTGGCCCTGCGCCTGGCCCACGTGCTGGTGCTGGTCCGGCAGCCCGTGTTCTGGGACGCGAACACCCAGGGCGGGTCCGACATGTCCGGGTTCATCCGCTTCGCCGAGCAGATGGCCGCGGAGGGCGGCTTCTGGGACCGGCGGGGGATCTACACCAATAGCCCGCCCCTCTTCCCTTTCGCCCTGGCCGGGCTCTTCCGCCTGCTGGGGCCGGACCTGGCCCTGGTGGCCGGGACGCAGGCCGTCCTGAGCGCGGCCACCTGCCTCCTCATCGGCTGGGCGGCGCTGCACCTGTTCGGCCAGCGGCGCATCGCGTACCTGGCCGCCGCCCTGGCCGCCCTCTACGGCCCGTTCATCTTCTTCACCACGAAGCTGCACGCCACCACGGTGGAGGTGGCCCTGGCCGCCCTGGCCTTCGGGACGATCGCGTGGGCGATCCGGCGCCCGGCCCTCCGGCGGTGGTTCGCGGCGGGGCTCGCAGCAGGCGTCACGGCCCTGGCCCGCCCGACCTTCGCCGTGGTGGCCGCCGCCACGGGCCTCGGGCTCCTGGCCCGGCCGGGGCCGCGCCTCCGGGAGCGCGTGGGAGCGATGGCGATGGTGGGGGTGGGGGCCGGGGCCGTCGTCGGGGCCGCCGTGGTGCGGACCGTGCTCCTGGGGGGTCCCTGGGTCCCGGTCAGCGGCCAGCTGGGTGTGGCGTGGCGCCTGGCCAACAGCTACGATTCCTACGCGCTCAACTTCCGCTATCCGCAGGCGCCGCTGATGCCTGCCACCTCATTGGCGTTCTGGGCGCATCAGGCCGCGAAGGCCGCCCTCTTTTGGTGGGGTTACGAGGTGCCGCAGAACATGAACTACTATTTCATCCGGGAGTTCTCCCCGGTGCTGCGGCTCCCCGTGCTCGCGTTCTGGTTCGTGGCGCCCCTGTCGTGGCTGGGCCTCTGGTGGTCGCGGGCGCGGTGGCGCGAGCTGCTGCCCCTGCACCTCGCCATGCTCTCCTGCTACGTCGCGACCTTCGTGTTCCTGATCACGGCCCGCTACCGCATTCCCATCGTGCCGGCCCTCATGCCCTTCGCGGCCTTCGCCCTGGCGGGCCTGTGGGACCGCGCGCGGGGCGGGGGGTGGCGCACCGTGGCCGTCCCGGGGCTGGTGTGCGTGGCCCTGATGGCGGCCGCCATGCCCCATCGCGAGCGCCTGATCCATTCCACGGAGTACGCCTACCTGGCCCGCGATGCGGCCGCACGCGGCGACGGCCCGCGGGCCCAGTGGGCGCTGGAGCGCGGCATCCGCCTCTTCCCCCGCGCCCTGGGGGATCGCGTGGACCCGGCCGCCGCCGCCCTGCGGGCGGTGCGCGAGGGGGTGGGAGAGCGGCCGATGCCGGAGGGCCGGCGTCAGCTCTACCTGGGCCTCAGCACGCTGCTGACCGAAGGGCCGCCCCGCGAGGCGCTCGAGCACCTGCGGCTGGCTGCCGCGGCCTTCCCGCGCGAACCCGCCGCCGCCGCCCTGCGGCGGCTGCTGGCGACGTTTTTCCCCGGCGGGTCCACGGGCGGCCCGCCAGGTGATTCCCCTGGCAGACCCGGCGGCGGGACGCCGGGCGCGCGCTGAGACACGGAGGCGCATATGGATCCCACGGCGGACGAGGCGTTCCGGGACCGGTTCCTGAAGGCGGCGGGGACGGAAAGGAAGGAGGCCGTGTTGAAGGTCGCCGGGATCCAGATGGGGCACGCGGGCGACGTGGAGGCCACGCTGGCCCGGGCCGCCGCGCTGGCCGAGGTGGCGGTGGACCGGGGCGCCCGCGTGGTGGCGTTCCCGGAGGGGTTCGCCTGGCCATGGTTCCTGCGCGCGGCGGGCGACGCCCGGGCCGCCCAGGCCCAGACCATCCCCGGGCCGGTCGTGGAGCGGCTCCAGGAGGTGGCGCGGCGTCGGGGCGTGGTGGTGGTGGTGCCGGTGTTCGAGCGCACCTTCGAGGGCACCCTCTTCAACAGCGCCGCCGTGCTCGATGCGGACGGCACCCTCATGGGCTCCCAGCGCCTCGTCCACGTGCCGGACGTGCGGGATCACGTGGAGCGCGATTACTTCGGCCCCGGCGACCGCGGGTTCGCCGTGTTCAAGACCCAGCACCTCCACCTGGGCGTGCTCCTCTGCTGGGACAACTTCTTCCCCGAGGGAATGCGCTCCCTGGCGCTGGGCGGGGCGGAGCTGGTGATCTGCCCCACGGCCAACACGGTGCCGGCCTCCCACCCCAAGTGGGAGCGGGCCATCGTGGGAGGGGCCGTCTGCAACGGGTACTACGCCTTCCGGATCAACCGAACCGGCAAAGAGGGGGACCTGCGGTTCTACGGGCGGAGCTTCTGCGTGGACCCCAACGGGGACCCGGTGGTGGAGCCTGCCGGGGAGGAGGAGAGCGTGCTGATCGCCGAGGTGGACTTGGAGCGGGTGCGCTGGGTCCGCCGCCAGTGGCCCTTCTTGCGCGAACGCCGCCCCGACGCGTACGGTTCTTAGTCCCCCGCCGGCCTCGATAGCCCCGGCACGCGGGCCGGCGCATCCTCGCGCTGCGCGCAGGCCGGCGACCTCCCTTGTGGGGTGTAAGGCAAGAAGCGGCGGGGGTGTGCGAGGGAGGGTGCCTGCGGCGCGACCTCAACGCACGATCGCGCCCGCGGCCTTATCCGAGCAGTGCGGCCCACCAGGTACGGCCGGCCAGAGGTGCCGCTCAGGGGTCGAACGACAGCATCGCCTTGAACATGAACGAAACCGAGTGGGAGCTAATACCTGCCTCCGCGCGCGCGAAGATCGGCAGCGAAGCGCAAATGCGAGCGTCCAAGCCGACGAGGGCCTCCGTGCGGTTCGCCGTGAGCCCGATTTCGCGGTCCACCGAGGCCCCCACAAAGCCCGGCAACGTCCACGGGATGGGGATGTGCGAGTTGACCGACGACGAATACCACGTCTGGCGGATCCCCGCAAAAGGCCCCAAATGTCGGTCCCACAGGCTGACGCCGGCCCGCGCATCCCAATACCATTTGCTCCAGCCGAAGTCGTAGTCGCCGGGGGCGCCGTCCGACCGATTGAGGTGGGTCTCCGCGATGGAGCCGTAGCCGCCCCCAACCGACACATAGGGGTACCCGAAGTCCGCCCACGGCGACTGCAGCAACAGGTGCCCACTCGCATCCCAGGTGAAGACGGTGCCGGAGAGGTCGTAGTTGCTGCCGACGAGGAAGGGGACCATGGTGCTCTGCACGTGCACATCCGCGTGGGCGCCGCCCAGTTTGACTTCGGCCGTTGGGAACAGCTTGAACATTCCCGGCAGTTGAAGGCCGGGGCCGCCGAGGACGATGGGAACGCCGCCGCCATTCAGATCCACCGCGTAGCCGTTCTGGGCCCCCAGCGTGGGGAGCATCTGGCTGCCCTGGACGAACGTCTGGGTCGGCTGGCCGGGGATATTCAACTTGTCGATGAAGCTCTTCACGACGAATTGCTGGCGCCCCTCGAAGGTGCCTGAACCCCCGAAGCCGATGCCCCATCCGCCGGGGTTCTGAGCCATCCATGGGTAGAGGGGACGCAGCGGATTCGAGACGGTGAGCGTTCCGTCCGCCGGGACGGTGACCGTCTGATGGGACGTGCGGTACTCCTTCGCGGTGACCTGAAGGTCCTTCGCGCCCCCGTCCGTCTGAAAAGTCACGTTCCCCTTTTCGTCCGTCGTCTTGGTCTCCTGGCCCAGGGTGACCGTCGCGTTGGGGACGCCGTGGCCCTGGTCATCGGTGACGTTGACGTTCACGGTGGCAACGGCCCACGCGACCGCCGGAACCAGCATAAAGGCAGCGAGCAGAACGATCAGCTGCGTGACCATTCGCCATCGCATGGTTGCCACCCTCCTGTGTGGGGGCTTCTCCGCTGGTCCCGCCTCGACCCGCGCGGCCGCGATGTAGAGCCAGCAAATCGGTAACTTGTATAACAGGTTTGAAGGCTCCGTCAAGGAATTTTTGACCCTATTGACCTGCGGCATTGACACCGCCCCGGGGTTCGTGGTACCAGAAACGCCACTCGCCTCGCTGCCCCGTCGTACCGCCATCACGGTTGGGACCCCCGGCGCGCGGGTTCGCCGGGTGCGCAAACCCTACCCCCTGGGGTGCGAGCCTGGAGGGCATCAATGCCTCGCGCCCCACGACGAAGGGCCGGCCGCTCCCCTCGCCCGCGCTCTCTCGCTTATCGTCTGACAACGCTCTGCCTGTTATTCTTCGGGACCGTTGGTATTGGAGGCCGCCCGGGCCCGGCCTTCGCCCAGGGCTTCAGGGGCGAGCCCCCCGGCCTGGGCCGGCCCGGCACCCTCATCGCTCAGGGCCAAGGTGGCAGTCCATCGGCAGCCACCGCGGGCCCCGCGGATGCGAGGCCGGACCCGAATCTGAGGACCGGTAAGCAGAAGGCGGACCACATCATTAGGCGTGCCAAGGAAGAGATCGCCGCTGCGCAAGCGGCGCTGGCCGGGTGCGAGAGACACGCGGGCGACTGGGACGATTATCTCGCCAAACTCATGGGGAGCCTCGGACGCGCCCTGGGCTTCGATTGGAAGAAGGCCGCGCAGGACTACGCGAAGGGCGACCCGCAGGAACGGCAGGTTAGGGACGCGGCGATAGAGAATGAGGGCAAGGTCACGGGGCTCGTGGTGAACGTGTTGGGGGGGAAGGACCGCCCGGGAGCGATCGAGGAGTGTGCCAGAAAGCTCGGCAAGAAATTCGCCAACGCGGAGTGGGCGAAAAGGCTCTATGATGCGGCGGAGGGGTGGCGGCACGCGCTGGCCGTCGAGGTTGCCTGGACGGGCGAGATCAAGGCGCTGAACCCCATCGGCGGGGTCATGAATAAGTGACCGGTATGCGGAGACGAACGAGCGAGGCGCGAGGCAACGCCCGCGCCAGGCGGGCAGGGGGCCTCCTGGCGGTGTGCCTGGCCGGGGCGCTTCTGGCCTCGCCCGCGGCGGCCCGCCATATCCCCCTCACGTTGACGGAGCTCGCCCTCATGCAGGTGGTCGAAGTTTCGCTGGACGTCAGCCGCTTCCCCCAAGATCGCGTGGTCACCATCGAGATCAGGAATCCTCACGATTTCGCGGTGCGCGC
>DASPOZ010000401.1:0-12037 GCA_035625755.1 Candidatus Sulfotelmatobacter sp. | reverse complement strand
CCGGCAGATCCTGGAGCTGCTCGATGAGGCGAAGGTCCCGGTGGGCCCGGACGAGCGCGCGCGCATCCTCATCCCCAAGACGCGGTCGGCGGACGCCCTGCGTGCCAACGCGCAGGGCTTCGAGTCCTACGTCCGCTACGGGCTGGGGCACGACGAGGCGCCGCTACGCGAGTCGCTCAAGCTCTTCGAGGCCGCGGTGAAGGCAGACGCGGGGTACGCGGAGGCCTGGAACAACCTGGCCTGGGCGCAGTTCGTGGCCGAGGAGTACGCCGAGGCCGTGCCGAACTTCGATCGGGCCATCAGCCTGCGCGTGGACCTGGTGGACGCCCTGGTGGGCCTGGGCAAGACGAAGATCGCGGCCAACCCGGAAGACGCCTCGGCCCTCCCCCCGCTGGAGGCGGCCGTGCGGCTCAACCCGAGCCTGGCCGGGCACCGGCTGGAGCTGGCCGAGGCGCTGGAGGCCCTGGGCCAGGAAGATCGCGCCGCGCAGGAGCTGAACGCCGCCGAGCGGATCGTGGCCGGGCGCATCCCGTACATCGAGGGCGGCATCCAGCTCCGTTTGGCCGGCCTCCAGTTCCGGAAGGGAGACCTGAACGGGGCCGCGGCCCGGTTCGAGCGTGCCCGCGACGTGTTCCGGGCCTCCGGGTCCAAGGCCGGCGAGGCCGGCGCCCTGCGGGCCCTGGGAGACCTGGCGGGGGAGCGGCGCGATTTCGCCGCGGCCCAGCGCTATTACGCCGAGGCCCTGGTCCTGGTCCGGGAGCTCGGAGACCGGCAGGGGGAGGGGGTGCTGCTGAACGGGATGGGGATGGCAGCCCTGAACAGCGGCAACGGGGTAGATGCGGAGCGCCACTTCACCGAAGGCCTGAAGGCCTCGCGAGAGGCGGGGGACAAGGAGCGGCAGCTCCTCCTGCTGTTCAACCTCGGCTCCGTGGTGGCGGCGCGGGGCGACCTGCCGAGCGCCCAGAGCCTGCTGACCGAGGCGCTGCTGCTGGCCCGCCAGGTGGGGGACCAGGACGCCGAAAGGGCCATCCAGGAGCGGCTGAAGCAGATCCGGGATGCCCTCGGCGGCGACGAAACCACGTGAGGGAGATCGCCCCTCGTCGAACCAGCGCCTTCCACCCCCCGTTCCCGCGTCTCCCCGCCTCTCTCCTCCCCGTCGTGCTCCTTTTTTGGCTGGCCGGGTGGGGGGCGCCGTCCGCGCGGGCGGCAGAGTACCGGGACCCCGAGGCGCGCTTCACCATCGCCCTCCCGGACGGATACCAGGAGATCGACCGAGCGGCCCTGGAGGCGCGCCTGGAAGAGTTGCGCCGGGCCGGGGTGAAGATGCCGGCCTACGCGGCCGCCTTCGGCCGAGGGACGGCGCCCCGCTTCGCCTACCCGTATGCCCTGCTGGAGATCGTCCCCGTCCCGGGCGCGGCGTGGACCACGGCCGACCTGGCGCGGCTGTTCGGCCAGATGAACGCGGGGCAGGCGGGTGCGGAGAAGTCGGCAACCTTGGACCGCTTGGGCCTGGGCAACCTGATGCGCGACCCCCGCATCACGTTCGTGCGATGGGAGCCGGAGCGGCAGGCGGCCCTCTTCCGGCTTGGGGCACAACCCCGGGGCACGGGCGTGGAGGGAACGGGCCGGTTGTACTTCTACCGGGGCGGCTACACCACCCTATGGTTCTATGACGTGGCCGGGAGCCCCTACGCCGGAACGGGCGAACCCTTGACGGCGGGGCTCACGGTGCTCCCCGCATACCGCGTGCCCCCGCCCGGACTCCTGGCGAGGGCCCGCCCCGTCCTGATCGTGGGCACCGTGGCGGCGGCGGCGGTGCTGCTCGGGCTGATCGGGTGGCTGGCCGCCAGGCGCCGGCCGGCGCCCGCCGCGGGGACCTGCGACTGAGGCGCAGCCTCCGGCGGCGGCCGAAACACTTCGGGCCGGTCAGTGTGACCGGCCCGACGGTTTTTCAAGACCAGCACCGTTCCGGCACGTTCGCCGAACTGCCGGAGCCGTGGGCGCCCCGCGCCGCGGAAGCTACTTCACGACGACCGGCGTCTGCGACAGGATGAAGATGGCGGTGGCCAAGGCCGCTGAGAGGAGCGCGACCACGGTTGGGCGCATCCAGATCATGGCAGCCATCCTCCTGCTGAGCGAGCACACCGTTGTCACCCCCGGCGGCGCGCCACGGGCTATCGCCTGTCCAGCGGCGACAGGGCGGGTTCCTGGATGGGCGGCTTGTACGTGACCGGGAGGGGGGACCAGAAGGTGGCCACCTCGGCGGCCCCGGTAACCGTGCGGATGGTGCCGTAGGAGATCCCCTCCAGCAGGCCCGTGACGAGCCCCGAGGCGCCTTTCTCCTGGACCTCGGCCTGGGGGCGGGCCACGATCTCGGTCCAGCCCAGCATCCCGTTCTGGAGGCCGTGGCCCAACTTCTCGCCCGGCTGCTGCGAGGCCGCCTGGGGTGGCTCTTCCTGGGCCGAGGCGGGCGGGGTCAACCCCAGTCCACCGAGCAACAGGCCCACCGCGATCGCCGCACCCAGCCTCATGCCTCCCATCGCCCGCTCCTTCTTTTCGTGTCCCGTTTCAGTTTCGCGTGAATCTCGAAGCAGTCGGGGCCGAGGGGATGCGAAGGGCATGCCACATTCATCCGGCGAGGACCTCTGATATCCGGGCTCTGCCTAAGTATATGAAAACGCGAAATTCACCTCCGAAGTCATGCGGGGCCCCACGGCCGCCCTCGGTGACCCGCCGCCTAGGCCGTCGGCGTCCCCGCCAATTGTGTGGGCGGTGTGCCCGAATCCGGGGCGGTCGCGGCTGTCGGCATTCGGGTGAGACGACCTTGATGTAGGTCGGCCTTTTCCGGCGGGCCCACCGCGCCGCGCAACCCGTTTTCCCTCCTGCGCGGAATTGTGGTTGCCTGGGGCGATGGTGGCGTGCTAGGGTTACCCACCTGCGGCGGCGAGCAGCGCGCCGCCGAGCCCGCACCCATGCGCGTCACCCTGATCCCTGTCAAGACCTTCGGCCGCAGCAAGCAACGCCTCGCCCCCCTGCTCAGCCCCGACGAGCGGACGGCCCTGGCCGTCGCCATGTTCCGGGACGTGCTGGCGGTGGCCACGGCGGCGCGCGGCGTGGACCGCGTCTGCGTGGCCACCGCGGACGCCGAGGCGTTGCGCTTGGCGGCGGCGGCCGGCGCCACCGGCCTCATCGAGGGCGAGCAGCGCTCCGAGAGCGCCTCGGTGGACTGGGGGGCGGCGCGCTGCGCGGCGATGGGGGCGCGCTCCGTCCTGATCCTGCCGGCGGACCTTCCGCTCCTCACGCCCGCAGACCTGGAGGCGGTGTTGGCCGCGGCGGGGGAGGGGCCCGGCGTGGTCCTCGTCCCCTCGGCGGACGAACTGGGGAGCAACGCCATCCTGCGCACCCCGCCGGACGCCATCCCCTCCCGTTTCGGCCACGGCAGCTTCGAACGCCACCAGCGCGAGGCCGCCCAGCGGGGCCTGGCCTGCCGGGTGCTGCGCCTGCCCCGCGTGGCCCTGGATGTGGACGAGGTGGAACACCTGGAGGCCGTCCTGGCCGCCGAGGCCTCCACACGGCCGGCGGCCGAGTCTTCCACCCATACGCACGCCCTGCTCCGTCGGCTGGGCGTGGCGGAGCGGCTGAGTGCCCGCCTCCCCTCCTGAGCTGACCTTCACCCCGATCCGCGGCGTGCCCGAGGTGCGCCCGGGGGACGACCTGGCGGAGATCCTCTGGGCCGCGGCCCGCCGGCAGGGCCTGCGCCCGGCGGATGGCGATGTGCTGGTGGTGGCGCACAAGGTCGTCTCCAAGGCCGAGGGGCGCCTGGTGGACCTGAACACGGTGGTCCCCTCGGCCTTCGCCCGCCGCGCCGCCGCCGAGCTGAAGAAGGACCCGCGCCTGGTGGAGGTGATCCTGGGCGAGACCCGCCGCATCGTGCGCCTGGACCTGGGCGTGTTGGTGGCCGAGACGCACCACGGCCTCGTGTGCGCCAACGCGGGCGTGGACCAGTCCAATGTGCCCGGGGATGGCGTGGTGGCGCTCCTGCCGCGGGACCCGGATGGTTCCGCGCGGGCCCTGCGCAAGGCGCTGGAGGAGTTGGCCGGCTGCCGCCTGGGGGTCATCATCGCCGATACCTTCGGGCGCCCCTGGCGCGAGGGGCTGGTGAACGTGGCCGTGGGGGTGAGCGGCCTGGCCGCCCTGCGCGATTACCGGGGCCAGCGGGATCCCCACGGCTTCCTGCTGGTGGGCACGCAGATGGCGGTGGCGGACGAGGTGGCCTCCGCCGCCGAGCTGGTGATGGGGAAGGTGGACGGGGTGCCGGCGGTGCTGGTGCGCGGCCTCGGGGTGCTGGAAGGGGATGGAACCGCGGCGGACCTGCAGCGCCCGCCGGACCGGGACATCTTCCGATAGCAGGCTGCTGAACACACGCCTCGTGCAGGCTGCTTTTCTTGGCAGAGGAGAGCTTTCGAGCCGTGGAGGGCGCAAATCCCCCCTGACCCCCCTTTGCTAAAGGGGGGACTCCAACAGGGGTATCGTCTATTTGCCCAATGGGGAGAACCCGAATTCCTGCGTACCCCCCCTTTGGGAAAGGGGGGAGTGGGGGGATTTTGCAGAGGGGGTGGCCATGGCGGCGCTCTCGCGTGCGGCGCTGGCGCGCCTGCGCGCCGCGCGGGTAGCCCGCTTGGCCACGGCGGACAGACGGGGACGGCCCCACGTGGTGCCCATCTGCTTCGCGGCCGAGGCGCGGGCCGTGTACCACGCCATCGATGCCAAGCCCAAGGGGCGCCCCGCGGCGGCGCTCAGGCGCGTGCGCAACATTGCGGAGAACCCCCAGGTGGCCCTGCTGGTGGATCACTATGAGGAGGACTGGCGGCGGCTCTGGTTCGTGCTGGTCCGCGGCCGCGCGCGCCTGCTCCGGCGCGGCACCGCGCGGGCGCACGGGTTGCGGCTCCTGCGCCGCAAGTACGCCCAGTACCGGCGCGGCCTGCTCCCGGAGCACGCGCTGGTGATCGCCATCCGCCCCGAGTCGGTATCCACCTGGGGACTAGGCCTATGACCGCCGTCACGCCTCACGCCTCACGCCTCACGCCTTACGCCTCGGCAGAGGTGGGGCGGTGAGCGCGGCCCTCGGCCCCATCCTGCGGCGCGCCGCGTCCGGCGCGGGGGTGACGCCGGAGGAGGCAACCCGGCTCATCCGCATCCCGGCCGAGGGGCTGCCGGACCTGCTGGGCGCCGCCGCCGCCCTGCGGGATCGGGGCAGGGGCCGCACCATCACCTATTCGCGCAAGGTCTTCATCCCCCTCACCAATTACTGCCGGGACTACTGCAGGTACTGCACGTACCGCAAGGACCCCGGCGACCCCGAGGGGTGGTTCCTCACCCCGGAGGAGGTGCTGCGCGTGGCGCGCGCCGGGGCGCGCCTGGGCTGCAAAGAGGCCCTCTTCAGCCTGGGGGACAAGCCCGAGGCGGCGTTCCCCGAGGTGCGGGCCACGTTGCGGCGCCTGGGCTACCACACCACGCTGAAGTACCTGGCCGCCGTCAGCGCCCTGGTGGCGCGGGAGACGCCCCTCTTCCCCCACGCCAACCCGGGGCTCATGGGCCGCGCGGATCTGGCGCGGCTCAAGGCGTCCAACGTGAGCGTGGGGCTCATGCTGGAGAGCGCCAGCGAGCGCCTGCTGCGTCCCGGCGGCGCGCACGACGGCGCGCCGGACAAGGTGCCGAGCCTGCGCCTGAAGACGATGGAGGCGGCCGGCCACCTGCGCCTCCCCTTCACCACCGGCATCCTCATCGGCATCGGCGAGACCCTCGAGGAGCGCGTGGAGGCGCTGGCGGCCATCCGGGCGCTTCACGGACGATACGGACACGTCCAGGAGGTCATCGTGCAGAACTTCCGGGCCAAGCCGGGGATCCCCATGCGGGACGCCCCGGAGCCCACGGCGGCGGACATGGCGCGCACCATCGCCGTGGCGCGGCTCCTGCTGGGCCCGGCCATGAACATCCAGGCCCCCCCCAACCTCACCCCGGCGGAGTACCGCGTGTACCTGCACGCCGGGATCAACGACTGGGGCGGCGTCTCGCCCCTGACCATCGACTACATCAACCCGGAGGCGCCCTGGCCGAAGCTCACGGAGCTGGCCGCCGTGACCGAGGGCGAGGGCTTCCGCCTGCGGGAGCGCTTGGCCCTCTACCCGGAGTTCATCGCCCGGGAGGGCTTCCTCGCCGCGGGGCTGGCCGAGAAGGTGCGGGCCGCCGTGGATGCCGATGGGTACCCGCGCACCGAATCGACGGAGCCTGCGGCCGTGCACGCCCTCGCGCCGGCGGGCGTGGGGGCGGCCGGCCCGAGGATCTGGAATGCCCCGTCGCCGAACTCACGTTGTGTTTCGGAATTACCTTGACATGTTGCAGGGCCTTCAAGAACCGCACGCCCCCTCAGGGCACATGCCTTGATTTAGATCCCCCCTTTGAAAAAGGGGGGGGAGGGGGGATTTCGATTGCAGTGTGGATTGCTCCGCGCCACGGGCAAGACTGGTCGTCGACGTGGATGGCGCACAGGCCCTGAGGGGCCAGCACGCCCTGCAAGACCGAGGTCGTGACCGGTACTTGGTCTTCAAAATCCCCCCTGGCCCCCCTTTGCTAAAGGGGGGATAAGAAAAACAAGGAGAATGGTTGTGGCCACAAAAACGATGGACGTGGTGTTGAGCGATGCGCCGGTGGGGCGCCAGCTCGCCGAGGCGCCGCCGGCGCTGCGGCGCATCCTGGGCCGCGCCCTGGACGGGCATCAGGTGACGCGGGACGAGGCCCTGGCCCTGGCCCACGCCGAGGACGGGCCGGAGCTGCGCGCGCTGGCGGCCACGGCGGATGCGCTCCGGCGCCAGGCCGTGGGCGACCGAGTCACGTACGTGGTGAACCGGAACATCAACTTCACCAACATCTGCGTGGTCGGCTGCAGCTTCTGCGGGTTCAGCCGCGGCGCCGGCGCGCCGGACGCCTGGAACCTGAGCCTGGACCAGATCGTGACCAAGGCCCGGGAGGCCTGGGATCGGGGTGCCACCGAGGTGTGCATCCAGGGCGGCCTGCCGCCCGGGATGGACGGATACCACTACCGGGACATCCTGGCGGCGATCAAGCGCGAACTGCCCCACCTGCACATCCACGCCTTCTCCCCCATGGAGATCGACTACGGGGTCCGGCTCACCAACATGCCCCTGGGCGAGTACCTGCTGACGCTCAAGGAGGCCGGGCTGGGCAGCATGCCGGGCACGGCGGCCGAGATCCTGGACGACGAGGTGCGCCAGGTCCTGAGCCCCCGGAAGCTCAGCGTGGGCCGCTGGGTCGAGATCGTCCGCGCGGCCCACGCCGCGGGCATCCCCACCACGTCCACCATCATGTACGGCCACATGGAGGAACTGCACCACTGGGTGGACCACATGCTGCTGCTGCGGGACATCCAGCGGGACACGCGGGGGATCACCGAGTTCGTGCCGCTCGGGTTCATCCACGACAAGACGCGCCTGTACAAGTCCGGGAAGGCCCGCGCCGGCCACAAGACCAGCGAGGACATCAAGATGCACGCCCTGGCCCGCGTGGTGTTCCACGGCTCCATCCCCAACATCCAGGTCTCCTGGGTGAAGCTGGGCTTCCGGGTCTCCCAGTTGTGCCTCCGGGCCGGGGCCAACGACTACAGCGGCACCCTGATGGAGGAGAGCATCTCGCGCCTGGCCGGGGCCAGCTACGGCGAATTCGTGGAGCCGCAGGAGTTCCGCGCGCTGATCCGGCAGATCGGGCGCGTGCCGGCCGAGCGCGACACGGCCTACACGAAGTTCACCGTGTTCGAGCGGCCCACTCCGGACGAGGCCCTGCCGCCCCCGCAGGAGGCGTGCCTGGACCGAAAGCTGAACTTCGCCGTCGCGCCCCCGCCCTACACCGGCTCCGGGTACTAGCGACGGGGCCCAACGGCGTTCGGCAGTTCGACTGTTCGGCCGTTCGGGATCCTCGAGAAACGTTCGGAGGTACAGCCGAACCGCCGAACGGTCGAACGCCTTTCGGGAGAGCGAAGCGACAGTGGAAACGATTGCCGTGATCGGCGGGACGGGGGGGCAGGGCTTCGGGCTGGCGGCCCGCTGGGCCAGGGCGGGGTATCCGGTGATCGTCGGGTCGCGCGCGAAGGAGCGGGCGGAGGCGGCCGCCCAGAAGGCGCGGGAGGCCCTGGGCGGCGGAGCGCGCGTGCAGGGGCTGGAGAACCGGGCCGCCACGGAGGCCGCGAACATCGTGGTGCTCACGGTGCCCTTCGAGGCCCAGGTGGACATCCTGAAGGGCATCAAGGACGCCCTCACGCCCGAGAAGCTGTTCGTGGACGTCACGGTGCCCCTGGCCGCCTCCGTGGGCGGGCGGGCCACGCGCACGCTGGGCGTGTGGCAGGGCTCGGCCGCCGCGCAGGCGGCGGAGATGGTGCCCGTGGGCGTGCCGGTGGTGGCGGCCTTCCAGACGGTGGCCGCCGATGCCCTCCAGGACCTGGGGCACCCGCTGGATTCGGACGTCCTCGTGTGCGGGGACGACAAAGCGGCCAAGCAGCGCTTCCGGCCCCTGGTGGAGGCGGTGCCCGGCGCCCGCTTCGTGGACGGGGGCCCGCTGGAGACCTCCCGCATCCTGGAGCAGGTGACGGCCCTGCTCATCGGCATCAACATCCGCTACAAGGTCCACGGCGCCGGCATCCGCATCACCGGCCTCCCCGCCTAAACACGGTTCGGTGGTTCGGTCGTTCGGTGGTTCGGTCGTTCTCCGGTCCCCGCCGCCAAAGGAACCACCGAACCACCGAACCACCGAACTGCCGAACGCCTCTTGGCCTGTGAAACCGTGAAGCTGGTCGCTCTCGCAGGAGGCGTGGGCGCCTCCAAGCTGCTGCTGGGGCTCGCCAAGGTCCTGGACCCCGCCGAGCTGACCATCATCGCCAACACCGGCGACGACATCGAGCTGCACGGCCTGCACGTCTCGCCGGACCTGGACATCATCACCTACACCCTGGCCGGTGCCGTGGACGAGCGCCAGGGGTGGGGGATCGCCGGCGACAGCTTCCACACGCTGCAGGCCCTGGGGCGCTACGGGCGCGAGACGTGGTTCAACCTGGGCGACCGGGACCTGGCCACGCACCTGCACCGCACGGCGCTGCTGCGGGCCGGGCGCAGCCTGGCCGAGGCGGCGGAGGCGATCCGGCGCGCCTGGGGCGTGGCCGCGCGCATCCTGCCCGCCACCAACGACCGCGTGGAGAGCCGCGTGGTCACCGACGGCGGGACGGTCCACTTCCAGGAGTACCTGGTGCGGGATCGGGGCGCGGGGGCGGTGCGCGGCATCGTGCTGGCCGGCCTCGAGGGGGCGCGACCGGCGCCGGGCGTGCTGGAGGCCATCGCCGACGCCGACGGCATCGTGGTGTGCCCCAGCAACCCGATCATCAGCATCGGGCCCATCCTGGGCGTGCCGGGCGTGCGGGAGGCGGTGCGCGCGGCACGGGCGCCGGCCCTGGCCGTGAGCCCCGTGGTGGCCGGCGCCTCGCTGAAGGGGCCCACCGACAAGATGCTGGCCGGCCTGGGCCACGACGTTTCGGCCCTGGGCGTGGGCCGCCTCTACGCCGACATCCTGGACGGGTTCATCCTGGATCGGCAGGACGCCGCCCACCGCCCCGCCATCGAGGCCGTGGGGCCGCGCGCCTGGACGGCCCAAACCGTGATGCAGACCCTCGAGGACAAGATCGCCCTCGCCAACGTCGTCCTGTCGGCCCTCGAGGAACTGCGCGGCTAGCATCGCAGGGCGTCGTCCAACGTCTCACGTCCAACGTCCAACGTCTAGACGGGGAAAGATCGGGCCTTATGCGCGAACCCGGCGACGGGTCCAGCCGCGTTGGACGTTGGACCTTGGACGTGGGACGGCGGGGTGATCCGAGGGCCGTCCAACGTCCCACGTCCGGCGTCCAACGTCTGGACGGGATGGGCCTGGGCCCTGCGCGCGAACCCGGCGACGCGTCAACCCACGTTGGACGTTGGACCTTGGACGTGGGACGGCGGACGATGGGGGTCAGAGGTGGCCGTACCGGAGGACGAGTTGCGGCACCGGGTGTCGCACATGCGCCAGGAACGGGAGCACGTGGACTTCCTGGAGAAGACCGGCAGCCTGGTGGCCAAGCGTCTCGCGCGGGGCGTGCCGGACCAGCAGCGCGGCAGCCTGGCCGCCTCGCTGGACGCGCTCCTGCGCGCCAACCGCGGCTTGCGGGAGGCGGCCGGCACCGCGCCCGATCCCGGCGAGCTGGCCGCCGAGGCCGCCCTCGATCATCTGCTGGCGCAGCTCCGGGCAGGGTAGGGGGTCCCGGTTCCCCTCGCGCCGCGGCGGGCCGCCATTGCGGATTGCGGAACACGGAATCGGCGGACGGCGGGCGGCCGGCCGAGCAGGCTGCTCAAAAGGGTCCAGGTGCAAGGCGGCGCGCGATGGGCCGAGTGAGGCGTACTCCGGGTACGCCGCAGCGAGCGCCCGAGCGCGCCAACGCCGCAGATGGGCCCTTTTCAGCAGCCTGCTAGGCGTGGGGGAGGACCTGCCGGGACCAGAGCGCGAGCTGCCCCATCTGGTCTTTGGCGGCGAAGCGCACGATGAAGGTGGTCACGCCGAGGGCGCCATAGCTGGCGATGGTCTTGAGGCACTCCTCGGGGCTCCCCATGGTGGTGACCAGGAGCTTCTCCATCTCGCCCGGCGCCTTGTGGTAGTAGTTGGCCAGGAACTGGCTGCCCTCCTCCCGCGCCTTGCGGCCGTCGGCCCCCACGTGCACCGTGAGGTAGAGGACCTTCTTGAGGGCCCCCGGGTCCCTGCCCGCGGCCTTGGCGTAGCCCTCGATCCTCTCCCAGCACTGGCGGTAGGTGTCCGGGCTGGGGACGTTGGTGATCCAGCCGTCCGCCTGCAGGGCCACGCGCTTGAGGCCGCGGTCCACCAGGTTGCTGGCCAGCCACAGGGGGGGCCGCGGCTTCTGCACGGGCCGCGGGAGCAGGTGCACGTTGTTCAGCGTGAAGACCTTCCCCGCGAAATCCACCCTCTCCTCGGTCCAGAGGCGCTTCATGATCTCGAGGCCTTCCTCCAGGCGCGTGGCCCGCGTCTTGAACGGAACGCCGCAGCTTTCGGACTCGTGCTCCAGGAGCGGCTCGCTGCGTCCCACGCCGATCCCCGGGATGATCCGGCCGCCCGAGAGGACGTCCAGGGTGGCCAGGGCGTGGGCCAGCACCACGGGGTGGCGCAGGGCGGCCAACAGCACGGCCGTGCCGATCCTCACCCGCCGCGTGCGCGCCGCCAGGGCGCCCATGGTGGTGAGCGCCTCCATGCGCGACTTGGCCAGGATACTGTCTCCCACCCAGACGGAATCGTAGCCCGTATCCTCCGCCGCCTGGGCCAGGTCGAAGATGGGGCTCAGGTCCGGCACGTCGCGGGCCTGGAGGATCACCCCCCGGGTGGGGAGCAGGACGCCGAAGGTCATCTTCTTCTTCTCTGCCGCCATGGAAGCCTCCTCAACAGGCTGCTGAAAAAGGCCCACCTCTCCATTGCGGAATGCGGATTGCGGAATGCGGAAGCCGCGCGCCGCCTTGCATCTGGACCTTTTTGGGCAGCCTGGGCGAAAACGGGTTTTAAGCAACCCGTTCGGGTCAGGGTCCGCTTGCGGAGGGAGTGTAGTGCGGCCGGCAGCGCCTGTCCACCGAAACCCGCCGCCGGTTTGACGGACGCCCCCGCCCGATAGTATAAGCCGCCCTGGCGCGCCGCGCGCGCGGCCATAAGCCGTCGGCTTTCACGGCTTGCGGCAAAGACCCTTGTGCGCGCAGGCTGCTCAAAAGGGTCCAGGTGCAAGGCGGCGCGCGATGCGCCGAGTGAGGCGTACTGGGATGTACGCCGCAGCGAGCGCGCGAGCGCGCCAACGCCGCAGGTGGGCCCTTTTCAGCAGCCTGCCAAGGGGAGGGTCATGAAGATCGCCAAGATCGAGACATTCCACGTCGCGCTGCCGCCGCGCCGCCTCCATACG
>DASPOZ010000400.1:0-4053 GCA_035625755.1 Candidatus Sulfotelmatobacter sp. | reverse complement strand
GTTCCCACATGGCCATGGCTTTCTGTCGGTCCACCTTCTCGTAGGCCAGGGCCAGGCCGTAGTGGGCGGTGGGGTGCTGGGGCTCCACCTCCAGCACCCGGTTGTAGCGGGCGATGGCCTCCTCGTAGAGGCCCTTCTCTTCGTACACCTCGCCCAGCGCCAGATGGGCCTCCAGGAGCGTGGGGTCCAGTTGGATGGCGCGGTTGTACTCCGCCACGGCCTCGTGGTATTGCCCCTTCTCGTTGTAGTAGATGCGCCCGAGGCTCACGTGGACGCCGGCGTTCTCCGGGTCCAGGGCGACGGTCTTCTTGTATTCGGCGATGGCGTTGTCGATGTTGCCTTTGGCCTGCCAGGCGTCGCCCAGGCCCACGTAGGCCTCTGCGAAGTCGGGCTGCAACTGGATGGCCTTGCCGTAGGCTTCGATGGCCTGGTCGTAGAGGCGGCGGGGGCTCAGCCGCAGCAGGTCGGCCAGGTTCTTGTAGGCCTCGGCGAAGTCTGGATCGAGCTGGAGGGCCTTGCGGTACTCCCCCACGGCCTTCCACCGGTTGTTGGTGGCCTCCAGGGCCACGCCAAGCTGATACCGCGCCAGCGCGAAGTTTCCATCCAGGTCCAGCGCCTTCCCCAGGAGCTCCGTGGCGCGCTCGTAGCCCTCGCGGGTGCCCAGGCCCGCGGCCGCCCGCGCCCGGGCGTACAGCAGGTAAGCCTGCGGGTTCTGTGTGGGCCGGGCGAACGCCGTGGCCAGGCGCTTCTCGTCCAGCGGCGTCAGGCGCACCCGGATCGCCCGCAGGAAGGTCAGGGCCGCCCGTTCACCCAGCGGGAACGGGTCGGCCGCCGGCCCGGAAGCCTCCTCGGCCGCCCCCGTGTCGCCCCGGGAGTGGGCGTCCACGAAATGCGTCGTCACGTGCAGCTCGTCCCCCTCCTGTCGCACGCGGCCCGTCAGCACCACCCGC
Source organism: Candidatus Sulfotelmatobacter sp. (assembly GCA_035625755.1). GTDB lineage: Bacteria > Methylomirabilota > Methylomirabilia > Methylomirabilales > DASPOZ01 > DASPOZ01. Next base: position 3,103 of record DASPOZ010000400.1, on the reverse strand, counting down.
GCCTTGGCCGCCGCCGCCACATCGGCCAGCTGCTGGTCCGTCAGGGGGGCGTCACGGGGGGGGCCGGCGGCCTGCAGGGCCTTCTCCACGGCGCCCATTTCCAGCACCCGGAGGCCCCGCACCTGCCGCAGCCCGTGGGTCACGATCTCCGTCACGACCTCCTCGGCGCCTTCCGCCGGGGCGGCGCCCTCGCGCGCGAAGGACAGGACGGCGACGGTCCACTTCGGAGCCGGGGCCCGCTCGGCCGCCGCCGCCGCGCGCGGGCCGACGTGCGGGCCCAGGATGGCGGCCGGCCCCGCCAGGGCTCCTGCCACCAGGATCAGGAGGCCCGCCCGCCAGGCCGGCCTCCGGACTCGACTGCCGCCCGCGCGGGGGCGTCCCGGGCTCGCCCCGCGCCGGGGCGGCGGCGTGCCCACGTTCGATGGGTTTTCCCGTCGTGGAGGCCACGCGCCGCATCCTGCCTGCATCGTCGTCCCTCCCGCCGGTGCGATCCCGGCTGCGCTGCCGGATGTCCCGTCCTGCCCCGGCCTGCCCGGCCGGTCCAGGACGCTACTCAAAGCTCTCTTCTGCCCAGGCCGCTCAAAAGGGTCCAGGTGCAAGGCGGCGCGCGAAGGGCCGAGTGAGGCGTACGCCGGGTACGCCGCAGCGAGCGCCCAAGCGCGCCAACGCACCAGATGGGCCCTTTTCAGCGGCCTGCTAGGCGGCCGCCGCCCCGCGCCACTCTCACCGATTCATCCGTGGGCCCCCGGGGGGGCGCCCCGCCCCACGATCCCGCGCCCGGCCGGCCTCGCCCCACCGCCCGCCCCAGCCACCCGGCCAGGCCGAGGCGGCGCATCGCCACGTCCGGGAGGAAGAGGAGGAGCGCGGCGCCAAAGAGCCACGGCCAGGCCGGGGCCCGGGCCGTGCCGCGCCGGCGGTGCAGGGTGAAGGCCTGCGCCGGGTCTTCGATCACGGCACCGCCCGTGATGGCCGCCACCTCCTGGAGCAGCCCCTCGTTGGCCTGGAGCTGGCGATGCTCGGGGGAATACGGGACCACCAGCGACCCCAGCTCGGACCCCACCACGCGCCCGTCCTTCCGCTGGGCCACCCCCACCAGGTACGCCCCCTCCGCCCCCGCATCGAAGGCCGCCCGGTAGCGGCCCGGGCCCACCTGCTCCAGGGGAACGACCTGCTGCTGCTTGTCCGGGAACACGACGCCGGCCTCCGCGTCCAGGAAGTTCACGAACTCGCCCTTCTGGTCCACGGCCTCCACCAGGATCTGCCCCTGGGCATCGCGCTGGCCCACCGTGGTGAGTACGTCGCCGTGGCTGGTGGTGCGGAGCGTCCAGCGCACCAGCTGGCCCACAAACTTGTTGAATCCGTCCCAGCGCAACCAGAGGACACCCCACTTGGCCTTGAAGTCCGACGTGTAGGCGGCCGTCCGCCCCAGGCCGTAGCGCCACACCGAGAGGACCGGGTCCCGCTGGTGCGAGACCAGGAGCGTCTCCGACATGGGCTTGGGCGTGGTGGCCACGTAGCCGCCCAGGGGCGGCACGCCGCCCCAGTCGATGTCGCTGAGGATCTCGTGGCCCACGGGCGTAAGGAGCGGCCGGAACGGCTGCTCGATGAGGGCCGCCTTGCTGGCCAGCTGCGTCTCCAGGGTGAAGATCCGGGGGATGCTGTAGATGTCCTCGGTGAAGTAGAAGCGGCCCTTGCCCCAGCGGCTGATCTCCGTCATTTGCTGCACGCCCGCCTCGGAGCTGATGCCGACCGTGGAGACGGTGATCTTGTCCCGGGCCATGCGCCGCACGAGCCCGGGGAAGTCGGCCGCCGCCAACTCGCCGTCCGACAGGACGATGACGTGCTTGAGGAGCGCCTGCCGATCGAAGAGGGCCGCGTAGGCCTCCTTGAGGGCCGGGAACAGGTCGGTCCCGCCGCCGGCCTTGATGGCGGCGATCTCGCGGATGATGGCGTCCTTGTCCTGGGCCGGGCCCATGGGGACCACCCAGTTGAAGGCCGTATCGAAGGCGAGGACCCCCACCTCGTTCCGCTCGTCCAGCAGCTCCACCACCAGCTGGGCCGCCTCCTTGGCCAGGTCCAGCCGGGTGAAGCGTCCCACCGCCGTGTCCATGCTGCCCGACCGGTCGATGATGATGACGGCGGCCAGCGATGGGACCTCCACCTTCTGCCGCGCCTCCATGGTGACGGGGAGGGCCTCCTCGATGGGCGTCCGGTAGAAACCGCCCACGCCGAAGCTCTCCTCGCCCCCCAGCATCACCAGCCCGCCGCCGTGGTCCCGGACGTACGTGCGGACCAACTCCATCTGCTCCCGGCTCATGCGGAGGGCCGAGACGTTGCTCAGGATCACGCTATCGTACTTCAGGTACGCATCCAGGCGGGTGGGGAGGGCCTCGGGTCCCACCTGCTCCACCACGAGGTTCTGGGCGCGCAGGGCCGCGGCCAGGTTCCGGCCCTGGTCCCGGTCCTTCTCCACATAGAGAACCTGCGGGCGACCCCGCACGGCCACCACCCCCACCGCCCGGTTGTTCTCGGCGATCACGTCGCCGGGGGCTTCCAGCCGCGCCTGGTACACGTGGAAGCCGGCCCGGTCCAGCGACTGCTGATAGGCCAGCACGCTCTTCCCCGCCTTCAGCTTCACGGCCTGCGCGCCCACGAAGGTCCCGTCCCGGTAGAGGCTCAGCCGGCCTTCGGTCTCCCGGGCGCTCCACGCCGCGACCCGGGCGATGAAGGACTCGCCCTCCTTCACCTCCTGCGGCAGCACCAGCCGCTCCAGGAGCACCTCGCCGCCGGCCTCGTTGCGCAGGGGGAACGGGTAGATCTCCACCCCCTCGTCCCGCGCCTCCTGCGCGGCGGCCGTGGCGCTCCCGCGCGTCTCGTTCCCGTCGGTCACCAGCACGATCCGGCGGGCGCCCTCCTCGGGGAGCGAGGCCAGGGCCATGCGGATGGCGGCCCCGATGTCGGTGGCACGCGGGGTCGCGGTCTCGGGCAGCCGGTCGGGCACGGGGCCGCGGCCCAGCGGGGCGTCCAGGTTCGGCTCGCCCCCGAACACGATGAGCCCCGCCGCGTCGTCCCGTCCCATGGCCTTGGCCGCATCGCGCACCAG
>DASPOZ010000399.1:0-16373 GCA_035625755.1 Candidatus Sulfotelmatobacter sp. | reverse complement strand
GAGCCGGGCACCACGCGGGACGCGGTGGACACGCGGGTGACCGTGCGCGGCCGCGCGTACACGCTCATCGACACGGCGGGCATCCGGGCCCGCGGCAAGCTGACGCTGACCCTGGAACGCGCGGCCGTGGCCCGCGCCGTGCGCGCCATGGAGCGCGCGGACGTGGCCCTGATCCTGCTGGACGCCGTCGAGGGCATCACCGATCAGGACACCAAGATCGCCGGCCTGGCCCAGGAGGCGGGCTGCGCCGCCGTGCTCGTGGTGAACAAGTGGGACGCGGCCGCGCCCGAGCGCGCCGCGCGGGCGGAACGCATCGCCGGCATCCGCGATCGCCTCCGCTACCTGGCCTACGCACCGCTGGTCACCGTCTCGGCCCTCACCGGGCTCCGGGCGCTCAGCCTCTTCGACGTAGTGGACCGGGTGGCGGCCCAGCGGGCCAAGCGCGTCCCCACCGCGGAGCTGAACGAGTTCCTGCGCGAGGCGCTGGACCGCCGCCCGCCCCCCGCCGGTCGGCGCCGCGCCGTCAAGGTGCGCTACGCCACCCAGGCGGGGGTGAAGCCGCCCACCTTCGTCCTCTTCGCCAACGTGGACGACCTGCACTTCTCCTACCGGAGGTACCTGGTGAACTGCCTGCGCGAGGCCTATGGGTTCGAGGGGAGCCCCATCCGGCTGGTGGTGCGGCGCAGCGGGGGCCGTCCGGAAGGGGCGGGCTAGCCCGGCCATGGCCCGCTGGCACGTGCGCCTCACGCTGTGGGCGCGGCAGCGCCGCCTGGGCCTCTGGCTGGCCGTCCTGCTGGGGCTGCTGGGCCTGGCCTACGCGGTGACGCGGTTCATCGAGGCCACGGGCCACTATGGGCCGTCCTACTACGACCCGAAGGATATGGAGCGCCAGCGCTTCCTGGAACGTCAGCGCGGCGGGAAATGACGGTGGTTCGCCCGTCGTGAGGTCCCGCGCCGCCGCCCGGGACCGCCAGAGGACGCCATGACCGTGCGGGAGATGCTCGAAGGGCAGGAGCGGCAGGCCCTCTCGCCCTACGCGGCGCTCGCCGGCAACAGCAAGGGCCGGCAGGTGCCCGAGCCGGAATGCCCCGTGCGCACCGCCTTCCAGCGCGATCGGGACCGGATCCTCCACTCCAAGGCGTTCCGCCGCCTCACCCACAAGACCCAGGTCTTCCTGGCCCCGGCCGGCGATCACTACCGCACGCGCCTCACCCACACCCTCGAGGTGGCGCAGATCGCCCGCACCATCGCCCGCGCCCTCCGCCTCAACGAGGACCTCACCGAGGCCATCGCCCTGGCCCACGATCTGGGGCATACCCCCTTCGGGCACGCCGGCGAGTCGGTGCTGGACCGGCTGCTGCCGGGCGGCTTCCGCCATTACGAGCAGAGCCTGCGGGTGGTGGAACGCCTGGAGGGGGACGGCCGCGGCCTGAACCTCACGGCCGAGGTCCGGGACGGCATCGTGAAACATTCCAAGGGGCGGGACGGCGACCTGCTCCTGCCCGCGGCGGGGGGGCCGGCCACGCTGGAGGGCCAGATCCTCCGGGTGGCGGACATCATCGCCTACGTGAACCACGACATCGACGACGCGGTGCGGGGAGGCATGCTCTCCGAAACGGACCTGCCGGTTCGCTTCACGCGCGTGGTGGGCCGCTCGCGGAGCGAGCGGATCGGGGGCATGGTCCGCAGCGTCATCGCCGAGAGCGCGGAGCAGCCCCGCATCGCCATGGGCGAGGAGGTCCGGGTCACCGTGCTGGGCCTGCGCGAGTTCCTCTTCGAACGGGTCTACTTCAATCCCGAGAGCCGCCGGGAGTTCGAGAAGGCCATCCAGATCGTGGAGGCGCTCTTCCGCCACTTCCTCGCCCACCCCGAGGAGATCCCGCCGGACATCCTGGCCGCCAACGCGCCCGGGGATCGCGCGCGCGCGGCCGCCGACTTCCTGGCCGGCATGACGGACCGATATGCCCTCGCCACCTACCAGCGCCTGTTCCTCCCCAAGCCGTGGGCGGTCCTCTGAACACCAACGCGCTGGGATGTTCGGGCGTTCGAGCGTTCGGGCGTTCCCGGCGGGCCAGACACCGCCCCGACTGGCGGGCGTCCGGGGCCTTTCCCGTGAACGTCCGAACCTACGAACTCCCGAACGTCCGAACGCCTCGTCGCTGTGAGCCGAGGGCCGATGCCTGAGGGGCGGTATGACGTGATCGTCGTCGGGGGGGGCGTCGGCGGCCTCGCCACGGCCGCCCTGGCCGCCCGCCACGGCCTGCGCCCCTTGGTGCTGGAGCAAAGCGAGGCGCCGGGCGGGGTCTGCGCCGCCATCGCCCGCCAGGGTTACCGGTTCGACGCCGGGGCCAGCCCGCTGTGGGGTTTCGAGGAAGGCGGGGCCCCGCGGCGCCTCCTGGAGGAGGTGGAGGTCCCGGTGGAGGCCCTGCCGCTGGACCCCGGCCTCCAGCTGGCCCTCCCGCGGCACCGTTTCGGGTTCTACCGCGGCGAGGAACGGTTCTGGCGCGAGATCCGGCGGGAGTTCCCGCGGGCCGAGGCGGACCTGCGGGCCCTCTACGCCGAGGTGCACGCCCTGGACGCCGCGTTGCGCGAACTGGACCTGGGCGCGGGCGACCTGCCGCCGCGCACCGTCTGGGGGCGCTTCCGGCGCTGGCGTCAGCGGAGCCGGGAGGAGGCCGAGTTGGAGCGCAGGGCCCGGGAGCCGCTGGAGGCCCTGCCGGCGTGGCAGGCGCTGCCGCCCGAGGTGCAGCGGGCGCTGGCCCTGGTGCTGCGGCATCTGGGACACGGGGGCCCCTCATCGCCCCTGCTGGTGGCGGCAACGATCCTGGGGCTCACCCGCCGCGGCTTCGCCGGGCTGCGGGGCGGCTCCGGAACGCTGGTGGACGCCCTGGCGCGCGCGGTGGAGCGCCACGGCGGGGGCGTGCGGACGGCCACACGGGCGACGGAAGTCGTGTTCCGCGGGCGGCGCGCGGTGGGGGTGCGCGCCGCCGATGGCGCGCTGTTGGAGGCGCGGGCGGTGGTGGCGGCGGTAGCGCCGGGACTGCTGGCGGCACAGCTCCTGGCGGAGGAGGGGGCGCGGGCCTTTCCCGGGGCGCCCCCCGCGCCGGCCGCCGCGGCCTTCACCCTCTACCTCGGCGTGGAGGAGGCCGTGATGCCGTCCGAGATGGGGTCGCACGTGCTGCTGGGCCTCCCCGAGACGCCGGACGCGGGCGGGATCGACGCGCTGTCCCTGAGCGTTTCCCCGGCCTGGGACGGCAACCGGGCCCCGCGGGGCCGCCGCGCCCTCACGGTGACCGCCTTCCTGCCCCTCCGCGAGGGCGGTCCGGCGGGGGAGGATTGGCTGCAGCTGGGCGAGCGCGTGCTGACCCTGCTGGACGGCTTCCTGCCGGGACTGCGGGGACGGATGGATTATTGCGAGATGCGTTCGCCGGCCATCTGGCAGGAGCAGACCGGGCGCCCGTACGGCGCGGCCGGGTACGCGCCGGACTCGCTGCCGGTCTTTCTCGGATGGCAGGGATTCCCCCACGCGACCCCCCTGGAGGGTCTCTTCGTGGCAGGCGACTGGACGTTCCCCGGCGGGGGGGTGGCGGCGGTGACCGAAGGGGCGCGCCGCACGGTGGACCTGTTGCTGGCACACCGTCGCTGAACCCCCGCGACGTCATGGCTGGTTGCGCCAGGGGAGGGCAGGGATGCTCGAGGGGATGTTCGGGCTTCGCCAGCGCGGAAGCAGTGTGGCGAGGGAGGTGCTGGCGGGCGCCACCACTTTCATGGTGATGGCCTACATTATTTTCGTGAACCCGGCCATCCTCAGCTTCGCCGGCGTCAAGGGGCTGGAGGGGCAGGGCCCCGCCTTCGCCCCCACGCTGGCGGCCACCTGCCTGGTGGCCGGCGTCATGACCGCCTTCATGGGCCTCTATACCAACTATCCCCTGGCCATCGCCTCGGGCATGGGGCTCAACGCCGCGGTGGCCTTCCAGTTGGTGGCCGGCCTGAGACTGCCCTGGCCCGCGGCCATGGGCGTGATCACGCTGGAGGGGATCGCCATCACCGTGCTCGTCCTCACCGGCTTCCGCGAGGCGGCGGTGGACGCCATCCCGCTGGCGCTGAAGCGGGCCATCGGCGTGGGCATCGGGCTGTTCATCCTCTTCATCGGGCTGTACTCGGGCGGTCTCGTGAAGCAGGGCAGCGGGGTCCCCGTGACCCTGGGCGACCTCACGAGCGCGGGGACGTTGGTGGCCGTCGTCGGCATCGCCCTGACGGCGGGGTTCATGGCGGCCGGCTTCCGCGGGGCCCTGCTGCTGGGCATCCTTGCCACCACGCTCTTGGCCATCGTCGTGAACCGGGCCACGGGCGGCCAGGCCTTCCCGACACCAGGGACGGCGGTGGTGCCGTCGTCCCTCATCGCGCTCCCGGACTTTTCGACCCTCGGGCGGGGGCTGGACTTCAGCGTCTTCACGCGGGTCGGGCCGGCGACGGCCCTGATGACCATTTTCGCCATCATGCTCTCCGACTTCTTCGATACCATGGGGACGGTCATCGGCGTCGGCGGGGAGGGCGGATGGCTGGACGCCCAGGGAAGGCTGCCCCGCATGAAGCGGGTGCTGGTCGTGGATTCCCTGGGGGCGGTGTTCGGCGGCGTGGCCTCGGCCAGCTCGGCCACCACCTACATCGAGAGCGCCGCCGGGGTGGCGGCGGGCGGTTGCACCGGGCTCACCTCCGTGGTCGCCGCCCTGGGATTCTTCCTGGCCCTCTTCTTCAGCCCCCTGGCCGCCATCGTGCCGCCCCAGGCCACGGCGGGCGCCCTGGTCGTGGTGGGCTACCTGATGTGCGGCATCGTGCGCGACATCCCCTTCGGGGACTTCGAGGAGGGCTTCCCGGCCCTGGCCACCATCGTGGCCATGCCCCTCACCTACAGCATCACCAACGGCATCGGTGCCGGCATGATCTCCTACGCCTTCATCAAGCTGGTGCGGGGGAAGGCGGCCGCGCTGCACCCCGCCCTGATCCTCATCGCCCTGGCGTTCGTGGTGTACTTCGCCGAGCCCTGGCTGTTGAAGCTGCTCACCCGATAGCCCCGGGCCGATGAAGATCCGACCGCGGCGTTGGGACGTGACGGTGGCGGAGGCGCGCGCCATCCAGCAGCGCCTCCGCGGCCGCGTGGAGCGGCGGGACCGGTTCGGCCGGATCCGGCGCGTCGCCGGGGCCGACGTGGCCTTCGGGCAGGGGCTGGCCATCGCGGCCGTCCTCGTCTTTTCCTACCCCGATCTCCGGCTCGTCGAGACGGCGCAGGCCGCCACCCCGCTCGGCTTTCCCTATGTGCCGGGCCTGCTCAGCTTCCGGGAGGGCCCCGCGCTCCTGAAGGCCTTCGCGGCCATCACGGTCCTGCCGGACTTGCTCTTGTTCGACGCCCATGGCTTCGCCCACCCGCGACGTTTCGGCCTCGCCTGCCACATGGGCGTCTTGCTGGATCGGCCGTCCGTGGGATGCGCGAAATCCGTCCTGGTGGGCGAGTGGGAGGCGGCGGGGCTGGGCGCGGAGCGGGGCGCGTGGGTCCCCCTGGAGCTGGAAGGGCAGACCGTCGGTGCGGCGGTACGCACCCGTCAGGGCAGCAAGCCCATCTTCATCTCCATCGGCCACCGCGTCAGCCTGCGCAGCGCCATCCGTCTGGCCCTGGCCTGCTGCGCCGGGTACCGCCTCCCCGAGCCCACCCGCCAGGCCGACCTCGCCGTCTCCCGTTTGAGGCAGCAATGGGCGATTGGGGAGGTGTCCGGCTCCGCAGCGGCTCGCATTCCCTCTGAGAAAAGGATTTGAGCTCTCGTGTACTTGTCGACGAGAAAGGGGTGGTGGGCGATGCGGGGGCGAGTGGCGGTCTTCGGTCACCTGGGCGCGGTGTTGGCCCTGTGTGCGGCGTGGCTCGGCACGGCGGCGGCCCAGGCGCCGTTGAAGGTGCGGGTAGGCTACGGCACCCCCCCGGCAGACATCACCCCGCTCATCTGGCAGAAGCGGGACATCCTGAAGCACTATGGGAAGAGCTACACGGTGGAGTTGACCCACTTCCAGGGCACCTCGCCGGAGATCCAGGCCTTCGCCGCAAAGGAGCTGGACCTGGGGAGCCTTTCCTACATCTCCTTTGCCACGGCCGTCCTGCGGGCGCATCTCGATCTCAAGATCGTGGCGGACATCCATCTGGACGGCTACCAGGATTCTTTCAGCATGCGGTGGGCGGTCCTGGAGGATTCGCCCGTCCGGGCCGCCAGAGACCTGAAGGGAAAGGTGGTCTCCGTCAACGTGCTCGGGGGCGGGCTGGACATCCCCCTGCGGGTGCTGCTGAAGCGGCAGGGCCTGGAGGACAAACGGGATTACACCATCGTGGAGGTGAACTTCCCCAACAGCGAAGCGATGCTGCGCGAGAAGAAGGTGGACGCGGCGGTCTTTCTGGCGCCCTTCTGGTATCGGGCGTTGCAGAAGGGCGGCATCCGCCCGATCTTCACGTCCAAGGATGCGGTGGGGCCCACGCAGATGCTCATGAAGGTGGCGGACAGCGGGTTCTTGGCGAAGCATCCGCAGGTCGTCCGGGACCTGTTCGAAGACTGGCGGATCGCGCTCCGCTGGTACCTGAACCCGGCCAACCGGGCGGAGGCCGTCAAGATCATCGCCGACTTCACGAAGGTGCCCGCCGCCGTGCATGCGGCGTACATCTTCACCACGAAGGATCTCTACCGGGACCCCGAGGGGATCCCCAACGCCGCCGTCATCCAAGCCAACTTCGACCTTCTCGGCGAGCTGGGCTATGTGGGCGAGAAGCTGGACGTGCGCAGGTACCTGGACCTGTCCCACATCAAACCCTGACCGTTCCATCCGCACCGCGTCCCCTCCCGATCGGGGCGCTCCCCGAGGGGAAGCCGGGGCCTCGCCCTCCCGGCGGCGCGCCCCCGACGGCGCAGCGGGGCCGACCCGGCCCGCCCGTGCCGCGCGTTGTCGTTTATCTTGACACCGCCCGGCGCCCTATGATACTTTTTGCCCGTTCGTGAGTGCCCCACGGGGCATGCTCGGGCGGGCCGCGAAGACCTGGTGATCACCTCCATGACGTGAGGGCCGGGCCGCGGGCGTAGGTCCCCGGCATCGTGCCTGCTCGCCTTCGGTAGACCGCACGGCAACCATCTCGCCTCAGCATCAGGAGACCGTCTCATGGCTGGATACAAAAAGATTAGTCCGCCAACCGGAGGCCGCAAGATCACCATGCAGGGCGGCAAGCTGGTGGTCCCCGACAATCCCATCATCCCCTTCATCGAAGGAGACGGGACGGGGCCGGATATCTGGAAGGCCTCCGTCCGCGTCATGGACGCCGCCGTGGCCAAGGCCTTCGCCGGCCGGAAGAAGATCGTCTGGTGGGAGGTGTACGCGGGCGAAAGGGCCAATGAGGTCTACGGGCCGAATACGTGGCTGCCGGACGACACGGTGGAGGCGGCCAGGGAGTACCTGGTGGCCATCAAGGGGCCCCTCACCACACCCGTGGGCGGGGGGTTCCGCTCGCTCAATGTGGCCCTGCGCCAACTTCTGGACCTCTACGTCTGCCTCCGCCCCGTCCGGTATTTCCGGGGTGTTCCCTCGCCGACGAAGCGGCCGGACCTGGTGGACATGGTGGTGTTTCGCGAGAACACCGAGGACATCTACGCCGGCATCGAGTGGCAGGCGGGAACGCCGGAGGCCAAGAAGATCGTCGATTTCTTGATCAAGGACATGGGGGTGACGAAGATCCGCTTCCCCCAGACCTCCAGCATCGGCATCAAGCCCGTTTCCATCGAAGGCTCCAAGCGCCTCATCCGTGCCGCCGTCCAGTACGCCATCGACCACAAGCGGCGCAACGTCACCCTCGTCCACAAGGGCAACATCCAGAAATTCACCGAGGGGTCCTTCAAGAGCTGGGGCTACGATCTGGTGCGGGAGGAGTTCTCGGACCGGGCCGTGGGCTGGGACGACTGCGGCGGCACACCGCCGGCCGGGAAGATCCTGGTGAAGGACTTCATCATGGACGCGATGCTGCAGCAGATCCTCACCCGGCCCGACGAGTACGACGTGATCGCCACCACCAACCTGAACGGCGACTACATCTCCGACGCCCTGGCGGCCCAGGTGGGGGGCATCGGGATCGCGCCCGGCGCCAACATCAACTACGTGACCGGCCACGCCTTCTTCGAGGCCACCCACGGGACGGCCCCCAAGTACGCCGGCATGGACAAGGTGAACCCCAGCTCCGTGATCCTTTCGGGCGCCATGATGTTCGAGCACCTGGGGTGGACCGAGGCGGCCACCAAGATCTACGACGCCATGGCGGCCACCATCTCCGCCAAGAAGGTGACGTACGACTTCGCCCGGCTCATGGAAGGGGCGAAGGAATTGAAATGCTCGGAGTTCGGCACGGCGCTCATCGACGCCATGCACTAAACGCTCGTCCCGAGTCCTTCGTCCTGAGTCCCGAGTCGCCAGATGGTCCCTGACTCGGGACCAGGGACTCGGGACCAAGGACGCAGGACTGAGGTGGACCGTGGGCAGGAAGAAGATCGCCTTGATCGGGGCCGGCCAGATCGGAGGCAACCTGGCGCTGCTGGCCGCCCAGCGCCGCCTCGGCGACGTGGTGCTGTACGACATCCCGCAGGCGGAGGGCCTGGCCAAGGGCAAGGCGCTGGATATCCAGCAGCTCTGCGCCGTGACCGGGCTGGACAGCCGGCTGGCCGGGACGGCCTCCTATGACGACGTGGCGGGTGCCGACGTGTGCATCGTCACCGCCGGGGTGCCGCGCAAGCCGGGGATGAGCCGGGAAGACCTCCTGGCCACCAACGTCGGCATCATCCGGGACGTGGCCACGAACCTCAAGCGGGTCTGCCCCAAGGCCTTCGTCATCGTCGTATCGAACCCGCTGGATGCGATGGTGTACGCCATGAAGGCCCTCACCGGCCTGCCCAAGCAGCGGGTCGTGGGCATGGCCGGCATCCTGGACACCTCCCGTTTCCGCACCTTCGTCGCCCTGGAGCTGGGCGTCTCGGTGGAGGACGTGCACGCCCTGGTGCTGGGCGGGCACGGGGACGACATGGTGCCGATCCTGAGCACCTGCTCCGTGGGCGGCGTGCCGGTGCAGCGGCTCCTCTCCCGCGAGCGGCTGGATGCCATCGTGGATCGCACGCGGAAGGGCGGGGGCGAGCTGGTCAACCTGTACAAGACCGGGAGCGCCTACTACGCCCCGGCGGCCTCGGCCATCGCCATGGCCGAGTCGTTCCTGCTGGACCGCAAGCGGGTGTTCCCCTGCGCCGCGTTCCTGGAGGGGGAGTACGGCATCCAGGGCTATTACTTCGGCGTGCCGGTGGTCATTGGGGCGGGCGGCGTGGAGCGGATCCTGGAGGTCGATCTGGCGCCGGACGAGCGGGGCATGCTCGAGCGGAGCCTGGAGTCGGTGAAGCGGACGGTGGCCGAAACCAAGCTGTGACGGCGCTCCGCCGGGACCCCGGACGGGCCCGGCACCTTCAACAACGGCAGACACTCAACAAGGAGGGATGCGGGCGATGCGGAAGATGACGGTCCAGTCGGTCCTGGCCGTGGCCGCCCTCGGGACGGCGGTGATGCTGGGCGGGTGCGGGCAGGAGGTCAAACAGGAGAACGAGCAGCTCAAGGCGCAGGTGGCGACGCTCCAGAAGGAGAACGCCGACCTGAAGAGCCAGCTGGCGGCGGCCAAGGCCGACGCAGAGAAGACGAAGGCGGACGTGGAGACGGTGACCAAGGAACTGCAGGCCAAGACCGAAGAGCTCCAGCAGATGATGACGAAGCGGGGGCCGGCCAAGGCGCCCGCCAAGCACTAGCGCGATGCGCCCAGGCGGCGAGCGAGGGCCCGCGGCGACGCGCGCACGGTGAGACGATGGACGCGGAGACGAGACATTTCCTGCTGCGCCGGCTCCACTCCCTGACGGGGATCGTGCCCATCGGGGTATTCCTCCTGGAGCACTTCTACACCAACGCCAAGGCCCAGTACGGGGCCGAGGCCTTCAACCAGGCCGAGCGGGAGCTGTGGGGCATACCCTACCTGTGGCTGGCGGAGATCGGCCTGATCGCGCTTCCCATCCTGTTCCACGGGATCTACGGGTTCTTCATCACCTACGAGGGCAACACCTTCCGGCCCGCGCCGGGCTATCAGACGCGCTACCGGAACGTGGCGTACGTGCTCCAGCGGGTCACGGGGGTGGTGGTGTTCGCCTTCATCGGTTACCACGTGTGGCACACCCGGCTGCAGTGGGCGCTGGGGGGGCAGGAGCCCGACTTCGAGTACATGAAGGAATACTTCGCCCCCGGGGGGATCAAGGCCCTCTACGTGGTGGGCATCCTGTGTGCCTGCTACCACTTCGCCAACGGCCTCTTCAACGTCGCCTACAAGTGGGGGATCTCGGTGAGCGCCCGCAGCCAGGAACGCCTGGCCGCCGCCACCGTGGTCGTCTTCCTGGCCATGAGCGCCGTCGGCATCCACATCCTCTTCGCGTTCCGGTAGTGAGGGAGTCGCATCATGGCGCAGCCGCGATTCATCGTGGTGGGCGGCGGGCTGGCCGGCCTCATGACCACCATCAAGATCTGCGAGGCGGGGCATCCCGTGGATCTCTTTTCGGTGGTCCCCGTCAAGCGATCCCACTCGGTGTGCGCCCAGGGCGGCATCAACGCCTCCGTCAACATCAAGGGCGAGGGCGATAGCCCGCAGATCCACTTCTACGAGACCATCAAGGGCGGCGACTTTCTGGCCAACCAACCCCTGGCCAAAGGGATGTGCGAGGCGGCCCCCGGCATCATTTTCCTGCTGGACCGCATGGGGGTGCCCTTCAACCGGACCCCCGAGGGGAACCTGGACTTCCGCGGCTTCGGGGGCACCCTCTTCTCCCGCACCGCCTTCGTGGGCGCCACCACGGGTCAGCAGCTCCTCTACGCGCTGGACGAGCAGGTGCGGCGCTATGAGGCGGAGGGTCTCGTAGAGAAGTACGAGTTCTGGGACTTCCTCTCGGCGGTGCTGGACGGGGAGGCCGTCTGCCGGGGCATCGTGGCCCAGGACCTGCGCACCATGGAGATCAAGGCCTTCCCGGCGGATGCCGTCTGCCTGGCCACCGGCGGCTGCGGGATCATCTACGGCAAGAGCACCATGTCCATGGTGTGCACGGGCACGGCCGCCTCGGCCGTGTACCAGCAGGGGGCCATCTACGCCAACGGGGAGTTCATCCAAGTCCATCCCACGGCCATCCCGGGCCCGGACAAGCTGCGGCTGATGAGCGAATCGGCCCGGGCCGAGGGGGGGCGCGTGTGGGTGCCCCGGGACGGCAAGCCCTGGTACTTCCTGGAGGAGAAATATCCCAAGTACGGCAACCTGGTGCCGCGGGACATCGCCTCGCGCGAGATCTTCCACGTCTGCCGCGTGTTGAAGCTGGGGGTGGACGGCAAGGATGTGGTGTACCTGGACCTGAGCCACATCCCCGCCGAGACGCTGAACCGGAAGCTGGGCGGGATCCTGGAGATCTACGAGAAGTTCGTGGGGGACGACCCGCGCAAGGTGCCCATGAGGGTCTTCCCCGGCGTCCACTACTCCATGGGCGGCCTCTGGATCGATTTCCAGGCGGACGCGCAGGGGAACCCCACGGTGGGCAGCCCGCGCAACCATCAGACGAACATCCCGGGCCTCTTCGCGGCCGGTGAGGTGGACTACGAATATCACGGGGCCAACCGGCTGGGGGCCAACTCCCTCCTGTCCACCTTCTACGGCGGCATGCTGTGCGGCCCCGCCATGGTCAGCTACGCCAAGGGCCTGGACCGTTCCGCGGCCGCCGTGGCCACCTCCGTCTTCGAGGCGGAACGCCAGCGCCAGCAGGAGCTGACGGACCGGATCTGCCGGATGGACGGCAAGGAGAGCCCCTACGTGATCCACAAGGAACTGGGCGAGGTCATGACGGACAACGTGACGGTCGTCCGGTACAACGAAAACCTCCAGACCACGGACAACGCCATCCGGGCGCACCAGGAGCGCTGGCGGCGGATCAACATCGAGGATGCGGCCCGTTGGGCGAATCAGGCGGTCCCCTTCACGCGGGCCCTCTGGAACATGCTGGAACTGGCCCGGGTGATCACCCTGGGTGCCCTGCGCCGGGACGAGAGCCGGGGGGCGCATTACAAGCCGGATTTCCCGGAACGCAACGACCAGCAGTGGCTGAAGACGACCAAGGCGACGTGGACGCCCGAGGGTCCGGCCCTCTCCTACGATCCGGTGGACATCTCGCTGCTCACGCCCGAAGCCCGCAAGTATTAGAGAGGCCCGCCGCCATGCCGCAGACCATCGATTTCCGCATCCGGCGCCAGGACAACCCCCAGGCCCCGGCACGCTGGGAGGAGTTCTCCGTGCCCTACCAGCCCAACATGAATGTGATCTCCTGCCTGATGGAGATCCAGCGCAGCCCCGTGACGCGGGAAGGGAAGCGCACGTCCCCCCCGGTGTGGGATTGCAACTGCCTGGAGGAGGTGTGCGGCGCCTGCTCCATGGTGGTCAACGGGAGGGTGCGCCAGGCCTGCAGCGCCCTGATCGACCACCTGGCCCAGCCCATCGTCTTGGAGCCCATGTCCAAGTTCCCCCTGATCCGCGATCTGATGGTGGACCGCAGCCGGATGTTCGACGCCCTGCAAAGGGTCCGCGCCTGGATCCCCATCGACGGCACCCACGCCCTCGGCCCGGGCCCCAAGGTCGATCCGCACGTCCAGCAGGCCGCCTACGCCTTCGCGCGGTGCATGACCTGCGGGTGTTGCCTGGAGGCCTGCCCCCAAGTGAACGCCCGGTCGCCCTTCATGGGGGCCTTCGTGTTCGGCCAGGTCGATCTCTTCAACATGCACCCCACCGGCGGCATGCACGCGGCCGAGCGGCTGGAGGCGGTGATGGGGATCGGCGGCATCGCCGACTGCGCCAACGCCCAGAACTGCGCGGCCGTCTGTCCCAAGGAGATCCCGCTCACCGAGGCCATCGCCGACCTCGGGCGCCAGACCACGCGGTACATGCTGCGCCGCTTTTTCACGCGCTGACCCGCCCCGCGGGCAGCGGGCGGCCCGCCGACACGGGGTAGGGGTCACGGCCCTTACCCCGTCGGTGTTTTCCGGGAGGCTCCATGAAAATCCACGAGTACCAGGCCAAGGCCCTCCTGGCCGAGTTCGGCGTCCCCGTCCCCCGCGGCGGCGTGGCCGCCACGCCGGGCGAGGCCCGCGCCGTGGCCGAGGGGCTGGGCGGCAGGGCGGTGGTGAAGGCGCAGATCCACGCCGGGGGCCGGGGCAAGGGGGGCGGGGTGAAGCTGGCCGCGGGGCCGGACGAGGCCGAGGCCCACGCCCGCGCCATCCTGGGGATGCAACTGGTGACGCCCCAGACGGGCCCGGGGGGCCAGAAGGTTCAACGGGTCCTCGTCGAAGAGGCGATGCCCATCGCCCGCGAGCTCTACCTGGGCATGCTGCTGGACCGCAAGGCCCGTCTCCCCGTCATCATGGGCGGGCCGGGCGGGATGGAGATCGAGGAGCTGGCCCGGGAGAAGCCCGAGGCCATCGTCCGCGTCCACGTGGACCCCACCACGGGCTTCCAGGGGTACCACGCCCGCCGCCTGGCCCTGGGATTTGGGCTGGCCGGGGACCAGGCGAAGGCCTTCGCCGCGATGCTCCGCAGTCTGTTCCGCCTCTTCGAGGCCAAGGATTGCTCCCTGGTGGAGGTGAACCCCCTGGTGGTGCTCCAAGACGGGCGGCTGCTGCCCCTGGACGCCAAGATCACCTTCGACGATAACGGGCTGTTCCGGCATCCCGAGGTCCGCGGGCTGCGGGACCTGGACGAGGAGTCGCCCCTGGAGGTGGAGGCCTCCAAGTTCGAGCTGAACTACATCAAGCTCGACGGGACCGTGGGCTGCATGGTGAACGGGGCCGGCCTGGCCATGGCCACCATGGACATCATCCAGCGGGCGGGGGCCATGCCCGCCAATTTCCTGGACGTGGGGGGCGGGGCCACGGCGGAGCAGGTGGAGAACGCCTTCCGCATCCTCATGTCCGATGCCAACGTGCGGGCGGTCTTCATCAACGTCTTCGGGGGGATCCTGCGCTGCGACCTGCTGGCGCAGGGCGTGATCGAGGCGGTCCGCAAACTGGGCGTGAAGGTCCCGGTGGTGATCCGCATGGAAGGGACCAACGTGGCGGAGGGCCGGCGGCTCCTGGAGGGGTCGGGCCTGAACCTCACCACGGCCGCCGACATGTGGGACGGCGCCCAGAAGGCGGCGCGGGCCGTCCGCGCCGCCGCCTGAGGAGTCGTAAGGCGGAAGGCGTGAGGCGTAAGGGGAGGGGCTTCGCCTCCCGCCTCACCTTTGACGCCTCACGGGGGATGGGGAGCCTATGAGCATCCTGGTGGACAAGTCGACGCGGGTGGTGGTGCAGGGCATCACGGGGCACCACGGCTCCTTCCATGCCGCGCAGTGCAAAGCCTATGGGACCAAGGTGGTGGCCGGGGTCACCCCGGGGAGGGGCGGGACCACGCATGAGGGGACCCCGGTCTTCGAGACGGTGGCGGAGGCCGCGGCCCGCGCCGGCGCCAACACCTCCCTGATCTTCGTCCCCCCGGCTTTCGCCGCCGACGCCATCCTGGAGGCGGCCGACGCCGGCCTGCGCCTCGTGGTGTGCATCACCGAGGGCATCCCGGCGCTGGACATGGTCCGCGTGCGGCGCTTCCTGGACGGCCGTCCCACACGCCTGGTCGGCCCGAACTGCCCCGGCGTCATCTCGCCGGGCGAGAAAGCGAAGGTGGGGATCATGCCGGGCCACATCCATCTCGCCCCGGGGCGCGCGGGCGGGGTGGGGATCGTCTCACGGAGCGGGACCCTCACCTACGAAGCGGTGGGACAGCTCACCTCATTGGGCCTCGGCCAGTCCACCTGCGTGGGGATCGGGGGCGATCCGGTCCAGGGGATGGACTTCATCGCCTGCCTCGACCTCTTCGAACGGGACCCGACCACCCGCGCTATCCTCATGATCGGGGAGATCGGGGGCACGGCCGAGGAAGACGCCGCCGCCTATATCCGCGGACACGTCCGGAAACCGGTGGTGGGGTACATCGCCGGGCAGACGGCGCCGCCGGGGCGCCGCATGGGGCACGCCGGTGCCATCATCTCCGGCGGCTCGGGCACGGCGGCGGCCAAGGTGGCGGCCTTGAAGCGGGCCGGCGTGCGCGTGGTGGAAAGCCCGGCGGACATGGGGGCGGCCGTGGCCGCCGTGCTGGCCCGGCGCGCCGCCCGGCCCGCGCGGGCGCGGCCCCCGCGCCCCGCGCGGCGCAAGCCCGCCGCGGCCCGGCGCCGCCGGGGCTAGCCGGCTGCTGCATGAGGCCCGGTGTCTTCCCCCCGCCTCGGCGGCAGCGGGTGGTCTGAGAGGTACGGCCCGAGGACGCCCCCGAGCGACCTGAGGGTAAGGCCCGGGCACCTGGCGCGCCGGATGGCGGGGGCGGCCGCGAGGCCCACGGGAGGGAGCATGGAGCGGACCCTGGTGATCGTGAAGCCCGACGCGGTGGCCGTGGGGCAGATCGGCGAGGTGATCGGGCGCCTCGAGCGCGCGGGGCTCAGCGTGCGCGGGATGAGGATGCTCTGGATGAGCCCGGCCCAGGCGCGCGGCTTCTACGCCGTGCACCGGGAGCGGCCCTTCTTCGGCAGCCTGACCGCCTTCATGAGTTCCGGGCCGTCGGTGGCGATGGTCCTGGAGGGCGAGGGGGCCATCGCGCGGGTCCGCGCGCTGATGGGGGCCACGGATCCGGCCAAGGCAGACCCGGGCACCATCCGGCGCGACCTGGCCGCCAGCATCGAGCGCAACGTGGTCCACGGCTCCGATTCGCCCGAGTCCGCCCGCTTCGAGATCCCGTACTTCTTCGCCGGCTTCGAATTGCCGGAGGCCGGAGGCCCACAGCTCTAATCGCGCGCCGCCGCCGCGCGGCGCGACCTCCCCGGTCGCCGGAATTTCGCGTGAAATAAGGCTTCCACCCCCGCGCCGGGCCCTTCATTTCTTGACAATCCCCCGGGGCGTCTCTATAATCCGTTGACTTCGGGGGCCGACCGTCCATGCTCGTGGAACTGAGTCAGATCCCGGCCGAGGGGCTCCAGCTGAGCTTCCGGGATACCATCCGGCTCGGGGAGATGGCCGGTGCGGCGCGGGATGTTTGCTCCGTCGAAGCCGACCTGCGCCTCACGAAGACGGGCGTGGGGGTGGCCGCCCGCGGGCAGTTTCGCGCCACCGTGGACCTGGCCTGCAGCCGTTGCCTGGAGCCCTTCGTCCTCACCATCGCCGAACCCTTCGAGGTGCAGTACCTC
>DASPOZ010000398.1:0-7266 GCA_035625755.1 Candidatus Sulfotelmatobacter sp. | reverse complement strand
GGTGGTGAGCCGCGCCGCCCGGCGGGAATACGGCCGGGCCGAACTGGAGATCGACGACGCCGCGGACCTCTTCGCGGGCCTGGACGGGCGGCAGCTCGTCTGGATGAGCCACGGGGACAAGCTGGACGCGCTGCCGGCCGGCTTCCGCGTGCTGGCCCACACCGAGAACGCCCCCTACGCCGCCATCCGCCACGCCGCGCGCCCCATCTACGCCGTGCAGTTCCACCCCGAGGTGGCCCACACCCCGCGGGGCACGGAGATCCTGGCCAACTTCCTCTTCCGCGTGTGCGGCTGCAAGGGCGACTGGGAGATGGGCGCCTTCGTGCGGGATGCCGTGGAGCGCATCCGCGACCGGGTGGGGGAGGGCCGGGCCCTCTGCGCCCTGAGCGGGGGCGTGGACTCCTCGGTGACGGCCGCGCTGATGCACCGGGCCATCGGCGACCGGCTCACCTGCGTCTTCGTGGACAACGGCGTGCTCCGCAAGGGCGAGGCGGAGCGGGTGCAGACGGTGCTGGGCGGCCAGTTGGGCCTGAAGATCCTGAGCGTGGACGCCAGCAAGCGCTTCCTGGACCGGCTGGCCGGCATCACGGACCCCGAGCGTAAGCGGAAGACCATCGGGGCCGAGTTCATCGCCGTCTTCCAGGAGGCGGCCGCGCGGCTGGCCTCCCGCCTGGGGCCCATCGAGTTCCTGGCCCAGGGCACCCTCTACCCGGACGTCATCGAGAGCGTCTCGGTGAAGGGGCCATCGGTCACCATCAAGACCCACCACAACGTGGGCGGCCTCCCCGCGGAGATGCGCTTCACGCTGGTGGAACCGCTGCGCGAGCTGTTCAAGGACGAGGTGCGGCAGGTGGGACGCCAGCTGGGCCTGCCGGAGGTCGTCATCAGCCGGCAGCCCTTCCCGGGGCCGGGCCTGGCCGTGCGCATCCTGGGCGAGGTGACGGCCCGCGGCCTGGACCTGTTGCGTGAGGCGGACGCCATCGTGGAGGAGGAGGTGCGGGCGGCGGGGTTGTACGAGGAACTGTGGCAGTCCTTCGCCGTCCTGCTGCCGGTCCGCACCGTGGGCGTGATGGGCGACGAACGGACCTACGAGCACGTCATCGCCATCCGCGCCGTTACCTCGCTGGACGGCATGACCGCCGACTGGGCCCGCCTCCCCGACGATCTCCTGGCCCGCCTCTCCAACCGCATCATCAACGAGGTCAAGGGCGTCAACCGCGTCGTGTACGACATCTCCAGCAAGCCCCCCAGCACCATCGAATGGGAATGAGTCTGGAAGCCTTCCTCCGCCAGGCGGGGATCGATGGGGAGGTCATCCGCCTCCCCGTGGGGACGCCCACCGTGGAGCGGGCGGCGGGGGCGCTGGGGGTCACGGTGGACCGGATCATCAAGTCGCTGCTGTTCCGGGACAAGGACGGGGAGTGCGTGCTGGTGATCGCGGCGGGGAGGGCGCGGGTGGACCCGAAGAAGCTGACGGCGGTCACGGGCAAGGACCGCTGGCGGCTGGCCGCGCCCGACGTGGTGCAGGCCGTCACCGGCTACCCGGCCGGCGGGACGCCGCCCGTGGGCCACGCCACCAAGCTCCGCGTCCTGATGGACGCGAAGGCGGCGGCGCTGGACGTGGTGTACGGCGGGGGCGGCGCCCTGGATTGCATGCTGCGCGTGCGCGTTGCGGACATCCGCCGGCTCACGAATGCCGAGATCCACGACCTCACCTGAAGGCTGCTGATGAGCTGACGGGCTGATGAGCTGATGAGCCAGGGCGCGGTGCGAGGTGGAGCCGGCTTAGGCGCCGCTGGGATTGGGTGGTGACGGAAAAAGTCGTGACGAGGTGGAAGTTGGGCGATCCCGCGGCCGAGAAAGCCGACCTGGCCTACTGGCTCGGCCGCCCGCCCGAGGAACGGATCGCGGCCGTGGAGTTTCTCCGCCGCCAGATGCATGGAACTCTCCCCCGACTTCAAAGAGTTGCTTGCGTTTTTCGGCGCGGCCCAAACGGTGACCTCATCGAAGAGGATCTTGCTGCCCGCAAGACTGAGGGTCGGGCCGAACAGGAAAGGATGTCGTGGAAACAAGGCGGGCCGACGAGGTGATGGCCTTCTGTACGTGTGAATTGTTCTCATCAGCTCATCAGCTCATTGCTCGTCAGCTTGGCGACAGGGAACCGAAAACCGTGAACCGGGAACTCTTGAGGGGCCAGTGATGCAGCACGCGGACTTCGTGCACCTGCACGTGCACAGCCAGTACAGTTTGCTGGACGGGGCCTGCCACGTGGACAAGCTGGTGGAGAAGGCCAAGGGCTTCCAGATGCCGGCCCTGGCCCTCACGGACCACGGCAACCTGTTCGGCGCGGTGGACTTCTACAGCAAGGCCTCCAGGGCCGGGGTGAAGCCCATCGTGGGCTGCGAGGTGTACGTGGCGCCCAGCAGCCGCTTCGAACGCTCCCCGCAGGACGGGAACTACGAGGGGGCGAACCACCTGACGCTGCTGGCCCGCAACGAGAAGGGCTACAAGAACCTCATGAAGCTGGTGACGGCCGGCTACCTGGAGGGGTTCTACTACAAGCCCCGCATCGACCGGGAGCTTTTTGCCCAGCACGCAGAGGGGCTGCTGGCCCTCTCGGGCTGCCTGAACAGCGAGTTCTGCCAGGCCCTCCTGGGGGGGGACGAGGCCAGGGCCCGCGAGGTGGCCGGCTGGTACTGCGAGGTCCTGGGGCGGGAGCACTTCTTCTTGGAGATCCAGAACCACGACCTGCCCGAGCAGCACCAGGTGAACAAGGGGATCCTCAAGCTCTCCCGCGCGCTGGACCTGCCCCTGGTGGCCACCAACGACGTCCACTACCTGAACGCCGGGGACGCCACCGCCCACGAGGTGCTGCTGTGCATCCAGACGGGGAAGACCATGAAGGACCCGGACCGGATGCGCTTCACCAGCCAGCAGTTCTACCTGAAGTCCCCGGCGGAGATGCATGCCCTGTTCGCCGAGGTGCCGGACGCGCTCAAGCACACCATCGCCGTGGCCGAACGCTGCAACCTCCAGATGACCTTCGGCAAGATCCGGCTCCCCCGTTACGAGGTGCCGGAGGGGCACACGCCCGATTCCTACCTGGCCCACCTGGCCCGGGAGGGGCTGAAGCGGCGCTACCCCACCCCCTCGCCCGCCGTGCTGGAGCGGCTGGAGCACGAGCTGGCCGTCATCGACAAGACCGGCTTCGCCGGCTACTTCCTGGTGGTGTGGGACTTCATCAGCTTCGCCCGCAAGAGCGGCATCCCGGTGGGGCCGGGGCGCGGCTCCGCCGCGGGCTCGCTGGTTTCGTACTGCCTGGGCATCACCAGCATCGATCCGCTCCACTACGGGCTCTTCTTCGAGCGCTTCCTCAACCCCGAGCGGGTGAGCATGCCCGACATGGATATCGACTTCTGCTACGAGCGCCGGGACGAGGTGATCGACTACGTGACCCGGCGCTACGGGAAGGACAACGTCTCGCAGATCATCACCTTCGGCACCATGGGCGCCAAGGCCGTGATCCGGGACGTGGCGCGGGCCATGGGCCTCCCCTACTCGGAGGCGGACCGGATCGCCAAGCTGGTGCCCACCAAGCTGGACATCACGCTGGAGGACGCCCTGGCCCAGAGCCCGCCCCTGGCCGAGCAGGTGCGCACCCGGCGCGAGGTGGCCGAGCTGTACCAGGTGGCCAAGTCGCTGGAGGGCCTCACCCGCCATGCCTCCACCCACGCTGCCGGCGTGGTGATCTCGCCGGACCCCCTCACGGAGCACGTGCCGCTCTACAAGGCCTCCAAGGGGGACGTCAACACCATCACCACCCAGTTCGACATGAAGGCGGTGGAGAAGATCGGCCTCCTGAAGATGGACTTCCTGGGGCTGCGCACCCTCACCGTCATCGCGGATACGCTGAAGCTGGTGCAGGAGGCGCAGGGCGTGAGGTTGGACATCGAGGCCCTCCCCCTGGACGACGCGCGGACCTTCCAGCTCCTCTCCGAGGGGCGCACCTTCGGGGTGTTCCAGCTGGAGTCCTCGGGCATGCGGGAGATGTTGCGGGGGCTGAAGCCGGAGCGCCTGGAGGACGTGATCGCCTGCGTGGCCCTCTACCGCCCTGGCCCCATGGACATGATCAAGGACTTCATCGGCCGCAAGCACGGGCGCGTGAAGGTGACCTACGAGCACCCGGTCCTGGAGAAGATCTTGCGGGAGACCTACGGGATCATGGTGTACCAGGAGCAGGTGATGCAGATCGCCTCGGACCTGGCCGGGTTCACCATGGGCCAGGCGGACCTGCTGCGGCGGGCCATGGGGAAGAAGGACGCCGTGCTGATGGCGGAGCAGAAGCAGAAGTTCGTGGAGGCGGCCAAGGGGCGCGGCGTCCCCAAGGAGAAGGCCGAGAAGATCGCCGACCTGATCGAGCAGTTCGCCGGCTACGGCTTCAACAAGTCCCACAGCGCGGCCTACGCCCTGGTGGCCTACCAGACGGCGTACCTGAAGGCCCACTACCCGGTGGAGTTCATGGCGGCCCTGCTCACCTCCGAGATGGCGGACACGGACAAGATCGTCCGCTACATCGAGGAGTGCCGCCAGATGGGCATCGAGGTGCTGCCGCCGGACGTGAACGATTCCAGCAGCAGCTTCACGGTGGTGGGGGGGAAGGTCCGCTTCGGCCTGGTGGCGGTGAAGAACGTGGGCGAGAAGGCCATCCAGTCCATCCTGGACACGCGCAAGGCCCAGGGCCGCTTCACCTCCCTCTACGATTTCTGCGAGCGGGTGGACCTGCAGCTCGTCAACAAGCGGGTGCTGGAGAGCCTCATCAAGTGCGGCGCCTTCGACTCGCTGGGCCTCCGCCGGGCCCAGCTCCTGGCCGTGGTGGACAAGGCCATGGAGGCCGGCCAGTCCGCCCAGCGGGACCGGCGCCAGGGCCAGGTCTCCCTGCTGGACGTGCTGGGGGGCCCCGGCGGCGCGGCCAAGGCCCCGGTGCCGGCGCCCCCGGAGGTGCCCGAGTTCTCCCGCGCGGACCTGCTGCGGGCCGAGAAGGAGACCCTGGGTTTTTACATCACGGGGCACCCCCTGGCCGAGTACGGCGCCGCCCTCCGGCGGCACGCCACGGCCACCACCGAGGAGTTGCCCAACCGGCGCGACAAGGACACGGTGACGCTGGGGGCCATCGTGAGCGCCGTGAAGGAGATCAGCACCAAGAGCGGAGACCGCATGGCCTTCATCACGCTGGAGGATACGGGCGGCAGCGTGGAGGCCATCGCCTTCCCCGAGCTGTACCGCCAGAACATGCTGCACCTGGTGAAGGACGCGGCGGTGCTGGTGAAGGGACAGCTCGATGTGGGCGACGAGATCGTGAAGCTCCTCCTCAGCGAGGTGCGGCCCCTGGCCGATCTGGGGCTGGAGAACGGGCCGGCCCCGGCGGCCGCGGCGGTGGGGCAGGGGCACGGGCACGGAAACGGGAAGGGCAGGAACGGAAACGGGGCGCCCCCCGTGGAGGTCTCCCTGCCGGAGGCGGCCTGCACGCCGGAGACCCTGCGCGCCCTGCGGGACGTGGCGGTGCGGCACCCGGGCCCCTCGCCGCTGCGGCTGCGCCTTCAGATGCCTGGCGGTCCCGTGACCATCGCGGCCTCCCCGAAATTCTCCGTCAGCAACACCGAGGCCTTCCGGGCGGCGGTGGAGGCCCTCAAAGCAGAGCTGATGAGCTGATGGGCTGACGAGCTGACAAGCTCAAGAGCTGAAGCCCCAAGGCCGGGCTCGTCAGCTCATCAGCTTGTTAGCTTGTCGGCTTCCGAGTGTCGCGATGACGCAGCGGTACATGCTGGATTTCGAGCGCCCCATCCTGGAGCTGGAGGTCAAGCTCCAGGAGTTGAAGACCTTCGCGCTCACCGAGAAGGTGGATTTCTCGGCGGAGATCCGCCGCCTGGAGCGCAAGCTGCAGCGGCTGCAGGCCGACGTGTTCGCCCGCCTCACGCCCTGGCAGCGCTGCCAGATCGCGCGCCACCCCAACCGCCCCAACACCCTGGAGTACCTCAAGGCCACGCTCACCGACTTCATGGAGCTGCAGGGCGACCGCTGCTTCGCGGACGACCGGGCGGTGGTGGCCGGGCTCGGCCGGCTGGACGGGGCCCCCGTGGTGGTGGTGGGCCACCAGAAGGGGCGCGACACGAAGGAGAAGATCGCCCGCAACTTCGGCATGGCCAACCCCGAGGGCTACCGGAAGGCCCTGCGGGTGATGCGCCTGGGCGAGAAGTTCCGCCGCCCCGTCATCACGTTCATCGACACGCCGGGGGCCTACCCGGGCATCGGCGCCGAGGAGCGGGGCCAGGCCGAGGCCATCGCCCGGAACCTGCGGGCCATGGCCGAGCTGGAGACGCCCATCGTGGTGGTGGTGACCGGGGAGGGCGGGTCCGGCGGGGCGCTGGCCCTGGGCGTGGGGGACGCGGTGCTCATGCTGGAGAACGCCATCTACTCGGTGATCTCGCCGGAGGGCTGCGCCTCCATCCTCTGGCGCGACCCCTCCTACGCGCCCCAGGCGGCCGAGAACCTGGGCCTCACCTCGGGAACGCTGAAACGCCTCGGCCTCATCGACGAGATCGTCCCGGAGCCCGTGGGCGGCGCCCACCGGAACCCCACGGAGATGGCCACCACCCTCAAGGGTTACCTGGTGAAGGCCCTCCACCGCCTGCGGGAGCTTCCCCTCCCCGAGCTGCTGGAGCAGCGCTACCAGAAGTTCCGCCGCATGGGCCTCTTCGAAGAACGCTGACCTGTTGCCCGACAATAGCGATCCCCCTCCATTTCGCCGCAGCCACCACATCCCGCCAGGAATACCCCGCGGCCGGCTCGTCCGGACCGTGCGTTGACGGATATGCTTCCTGGCGGTACTTTGTATGCCTGATTGACTCTTCGTCGTTGGGAGGGACCCGATGCGGCGGAAGCTGAAACGACGGGTCTTTTTCGTGGATGAGATCGCGTTGGCCCGCGCCCAAAGGGCCCTTGGGGCTCGTACGAAAGCTGAGGCAGTGCGCCTCTCTGTGGAGCGCGTCGCCGAGATGGAACGATTCTGGCGGTTTATGAAGCAGACCGCGGGGGCGGTGCGGCCCGGGAGGTTTCGTAGACCATAGCCGCGGCCGGACCTCCAGCAGGCTGCTGAAAAAGGCCCATCTGCGGCGTTGGCGTGCTCGCGCGGCGCTGCGACGTACCGACCGCGTACGCCTCGCGCCTCGCCTCGCGCGCCGCCTTGCATCTGGACCTTTTTGAGCAGCC
>DASPOZ010000397.1:0-4243 GCA_035625755.1 Candidatus Sulfotelmatobacter sp. | reverse complement strand
GGCTGCTCAAAAAGGTCCAGATGCAAGGCGGCGCGCGAGGCGCCGACTGAGGCGTACGCCGGGTACGCCGCAGGGAGTGCGCGAGCGCGCCAACGCCGCAGATGGGCCTTTTTCAGCAGCCTGCTAATACTCCTTCGGCAGCTTCACCCGCACCTGGTCCTCATACACGTACACCTGGCCGGGCTCCTCGTCCCGCGTCTTCTTGTGGGACCCGTCGCAGTAGGGCTTGTTCTTGGACAAGCCGCACATGCAGAGGAACACGGGGAACTTCTCTATGGCGTCGAGCTTGAGCGGACCTGTCGCCTCGTGCTTCACCAGTCGCGGCATTCGTGGCCTCCTTCCGGCGCCCCGCACCCTCTACCAGGCTGCTGAAAAAGGCCCATCTGCGGCGTTGGCGCGCTCGCGCGCCGCTGCGACGTACGGCCCCAGTACGCCTCGCGCCTCGCCTCGCGCGCCGCCTTGCATCTGGGCCTTTTTGAGCAGTCTGGGCAAGATAGGGTTTTGAGCATCCTTCTACAGCTTCCAGGGAGTGATTACCACCGGCCCGCGCCGAGTGTCAAGGCCTGCGGGGCGGCCGCGAAGGGTCGGCGCCGCTCCAGGGCCCAAAAAAAAGGTCGCCGCACGCATTTTTCCTCTTGTGCGGCCTCCTTGGCTGTGTATTATTGGTGGTACACAAGAAAGGAGGTGGTCCAGTGCGCATAGACTTATGGACTTGTGAGGTGGCTGTAACGTAGGCGGCCCCCGGTAAGGTGACCGCTTGCTGGGTACCCCCTACGGAATCCCAGCAGTCACCGGGCCTCGAAGTCCCCGGCATTGTCCACCGGGGCCCCGCGCAAGCGGGGAGACGCTTCGAGGCCTTTCCTTTTCGCCATTCCGCATTCCGCAATCCGCATTCCGCAATGGGGTCTGCGCCTCCGCTCCCCCGCGCCCCTGCGGCCGTTTCCGGCTCGACACGCCCCCGCCAACCCTGCTAGAGTCTGCGTCCGCACCCCATCCCACACGGAGGAGACCCATGGCCTTTTCCAAGGAGACGCTGCAGCGGATCGCCCGGGAGCTGTGGGCCACGGAGGTGGCGCCAGCCGAGGTTGAGGAGGCGCTGGTGTGGCTCACCCCGGCGCTGGACGGGCTGGGCGAGCTGGATGCGCTGGACCTGGAGGCCCTGGAGCCGGCGGTCACGTTCGCCGCGCCGGCGCCCGGCGACGCGGAGGGCCCCGCCGCCGGGGAGGGACGGTAATCCATGGACGCCGAACTGGCCTTCCGCCCCATCACCGCCCTCGCCGCCGACCTGAAGCGCCGGGCCCTCTCCTCCGCCGAGCTGACCCGGGCGTTCCTGGCCCGCATCGAGCGGCACAACCCGCGCCTCAACGCCTACCTCACGGTCACCGCCCCCGAGGCCCTGCGGGATGCCGCCGAGGCCGACCGCGAGATCGCGGCCGGCCGCCACCGCGGGCCGCTCCACGGGATCCCGCTCTCGCTCAAGGACCTGTTCGCCACCCGCGGGGTCCGCACCACGGCGGGGTCCAAGATCCTCGCGAGCTGGGTGCCCGCGGAGGACGCCACCGTGGTGGCCCGCCTGCGGGAGGCCGGCGCCGTGGTGCTGGGCAAGACCAACCTGCACGAGTTCGCCTACGGCGTGAGTAACGACAACCCCCACTACGGCCCGGCCCGCAACCCGTGGGACCCGGATCGCATCCCGGGCGGGTCCAGCGGCGGCTCGGCCGCGGCCCTGGCGGCCGGCCTCTGCGCCGGCACGCTGGGCACCGACACGGGCGGCTCCATCCGGATCCCCTCGGCGCTGTGCGGGCTGGTGGGGCTCAAGCCCACCTACGGCCGCACGAGCCGGCACGGCGTGGTGCCCCTCTGCTGGTCGCTGGATCACGTGGGCCCGCTGGCCCGCACGGCGGCGGATGCCGCGGCCATCCTCCAGGCCATCGCCGGGCACGACCCCAGGGACCCGGCCTCGGCCCGCGCGCCCGTGCCGGATTACGGCGCGGGCCTGGACGGCGGGGTGAAGGGCCTCGCCCTGGGCGTGCCCCGCGACTTCTTCTTCGACCGGCTGGACCCCGAGGTGCGCGCCGCCGTGGACGCCGCCCTGAAGGCGCTGGAGGGCCTCGGCGCCCGCCTCGTGGCCGTGGACCTGCCGCACACCCGGCACGTCCCCTCCATCGCCTTCGGCGTGCAGGCGCCCGAGGCCTTCGCCTACCACGAGAAGACCTTCCGCGCGCGCGCCCACGAGTACGGGGCGGACGTGCGCACGCGCCTGGAGGTGGGCCGCTACATCCCCGCGGCCCACTACCTGAAGGCGCAGCGGGCCCGCCGGCTGGTGATGGAGGACTTCCGGCAGGCGTTCCGGTCCGTGCAGGCCATCCTCACCCCGGCCGTCCCCATCGCGGCCACCCCCATCGGCGCCAACACCGCCACCATGGAGGGGAAGCCCATCGACGTGCGCGGCGCCCTCACGCGCTTCGCCCGCAGCTTCAACGTCTCGGGGCTGCCGGCCGCCAGCGTGCCCTGCGGGTTCACCGCCGGCGGCCTGCCCCTGGCCCTGCAGGTGGCCGGCCGCCCCTTCGACGAGGCGACGGTGCTGCGGATCGCCCACGCCTACGAGCGGGCCGCCGGCCTCGGCGGCAGGCGGCCGCCGAATTTCCAATGACCATCTCCAATGGCCAATTCTGGAATTGCCTTGCCCGTGACGCCCGGTGAACCCGTCGAGGACCGCGATCCCGTCCAGATCCCCATCGAGGACAGCCTCGATCTGCATCCCTTCGCCCCGCGGGACATCCCGTCCGTGGTCGGCGAATACCTGGAGCAGGCGGCCGCGCGGGGATTCCGCGAGGTGCGCCTGATCCACGGCCGCGGCACCGGCGCCCAGCGCGCCGTGGTGCGGCGGCTCCTGCGGGACCACCCCCTGGTGGCCTCCTTCGGCGACGCGCCGCCGGACCGGGGCGGCTGGGGCGCCACCGTGGTGATGCTGAAAATCCCCCCGTCCCCCCCGGCAGAAATCCCCCCACCCCCCCTTTCGCAAAGGGGGGCCGGGGGGGATTTCGCAAAGGGGGGCGGAGGGGGGATCTCTGGCTAGCTGCCGCCTCACGCAGATGCGATGGCGTGTTTGACTTCATCCCCCTCGATGAGGGTCAGGTCTGCCCGTGGGGGCGAGGGATTTCCCAGGCGCGGTGGAATGCGTCACCGGAATTCCGAATGAGAAGGCCGACAAAATGCTGAAAAACCTTCTCTTCCCCAGGCTGCTCAAAAAGGTCCAGATGCAAGGCGGCGCGCGATGCGCCGACTGAGGCGTACGCCGGGTACGCCGCAGGGAGTGCGCGAGCGCGCCAACGCCGCAGATGGGCCTTTTTCAGCAGCCTGCTAAGATGCCGCGCTCGAAGCTGGTGGGGCTCGCCGAGGCCGCCCGGCTGGTGCCGGACGGGGCGTGCATCACGGTGGGCGGCACGCTGCTGCACCGCACGCCGGCGGCCTTCGTGCGCGAGCTGGCGCGCCAGGGGCGGCGGGGCCTGGAGCTGATCAAGCCCTCCCCCGCCTACGACGTGGACCTGCTGTGCGCGGCGGGGTGCCTGGCCCGGTCCAGCTTCGGCATCGCCACCTTCGAGGCCGGGTTCGGCATGGCCAGGAGCTTCCGCCGCGCCGTGGAGGCCGGCCGGGTGCGCCACACCGAGAACAGCTGACCCGTCATCTACGCCGGGATGCGGGCCGCATCCCACGGGGTCCCGTTCGAGCCCATCGTGGGCCTCGGCGGCAGCGACATCCCGGCGGCGGCCGGCCTGCAGACCGTGAGGGACCCCTACACGGGCGCCGAGGTGTACGCCGTGCCCGCCATCCGCCCGGACTGGGCGATCCTCCACGTGCAGGAGGCGGACGCCCAGGGCAACGCCCGCATCTACGGCTCGCCCTACTGGGACCTGGTGATGTCCCGCGCCGCCGCCCGCGTGATCCTCACCGCCGAGCGCATCCTGCCCGGCGAGGAGCTGGCCCGCCTGCCCGAGCTGACCCGCGTGCCCCACTTCCTGGTGACGGCCGTCGTCCACGCCGCCGAGGGCGCCCGCCCCACAAGCTGCCACCCCTACTACGGGATCGACGAACCCGGCGTGCGGGCCTACCTGGCGGCGGCGGAATCGCCCGAGGCGCTGCAAGCGTACCTGGCCGCGGCGGACCAGACCCTCCGGACGAGATGAACCGCCAAGGCGCCAAGATCGCCAAGGACTACGGGCCGCCCGAGATCATGGCCGTG
>DASPOZ010000396.1:0-5817 GCA_035625755.1 Candidatus Sulfotelmatobacter sp. | reverse complement strand
GGTGTAGCTGTTCGAGGTCAAGGCCGCCGGCACGATGAAGCACACGCATCCGAGCATCCCCGCGATGGCCACGACCCGCCGTGCGAAGCTGGTATTCCCGGTCTTCACCAGCAGGCGGTCCGTGAGCAAGCCCCCGACGGTATCTCCCACGACGCCCGCGAACAGCGGCAGCGAGGCGAAGTAGCCCATCTTGAGCAGGGTGAAGCCGCGGTAATCGACCAGATAGGACGGGAGCCACGAGAGGAAGATCCAGAGGCAGTAGACGTAGGTGAAATAGGCGCACATGACGGCCCACATGTTGGGGTGCCGGAGCAGCACCCGCCACGGCACCGTCGGCCGCTTCTTGATCTGCACCTCGTTGACGTTGCCCTGCGCGTCCACGCCGCGGATCCGCTCCAGCTCCCCCCGGTTCACCCATGGATGGTCTTCCGGCATGTTGCGGTACACCAGGAACCAGAGGAGGCTCCAGACGACCCCCGCCAAACCGAAAACGTAGAAGACCATCCGCCACCCGGACGCCACCATGATCGCGACCGTGATGGGCGGCACGATGGCCGCCCCCAGCCGGCTGGCGCTATGGGTGATCCCCTGGACGAAGCCGCGTTCCTCCCGGGAATGCCAGAGCTGCATCGCCCGGGTCGCCGTCGGGAAGGCCCCCGCCTCCCCCACACCGAACAGGAACCGGACGATCCAAAAGGAGACGAAGCCGGTCGCCCACGCGGTCGCCGCCGTCATGACGGACCAGTATGTCACGATGGTCCCCAAGACGCTGCGGGGGCCGAACCGGTCCCCCATCCAGCCGCCCGGGACCTGGAACAGCGCGTAGGCCCACGTGAAGGCGCTGAAGATGAGCCCCATGGTGAGCTTGTTGAAGCCGAACTCCTTGCTGATGAGGGGCGCCGTGGCGGAGATGTTGACCCGATCCATGTAGGTGATCAGGTACATCATGCACAGCATGAACAAGATCGCCCACCGCGTATAGCTCGGCCTCTTCCCTGCCGCGTCCATGTCCGATCACTCCTCCCGCACCCGTTCCGTCCTCGCCTCACCGGGGCCGGAGAGGGCCGGCACGCCGACCGCCCCCCCGGGCTCGGTGCCAGCCCCCGCCGCCTCCCGCCCGCCGTGGGCACGGGGCCTCGACGGCCCGAGCCCCCGCGCATCCCGGGCGCGCCCCGCCCGCGGGGAGAGGCGTCCGTGGCCGGCTGCCCGGATCAGGTGCCCGCCAGGTAATCGAGGGCCGCCATCACCCCGCCCCTCTTGAAGGGGACCCCCGCGAGGCCGAGGCCCATCTCCACCCCGCTCAGCGTCCCCGCCAGCATGAGGTCGTTGAAGTCGCCCAGATGTCCGATGCGAAAGGCCCTCCCCTTCAGCTTCCCGAGGCCCGTACCCAGGGAGAGGTCGAAGCGTTCCAGGATGCGCCCGCGCAGGGCGTCGGCGTCGTGCCCGTCGGGCAGCAGCACGGCCGTGAGGGAGCTGCTGTACTCGTCCGCGTTCCGGCAGACCAGATCGAGCCCCCACGCATCCACCGCGCGCCGCGTGGCCTCCGCGTGCCGGGCATGGCGGGCGAAGACGCGCTCCAGCCCTTCCTCCTGGAGCATGCAGAGCGCCTCCCGCAGGCCGTACAGCAGATTCGTCGCCGGCGTGTAGGGGAAGAAGCCCGCCTGGTTATCCCTGAGCATCGGGGCCCAATCCCAGTAGGACCGGGGCAGCCGCGCCGACTTTCCCGCCGCCAGGGCCTTCCCGCTGATGGCGTTCAGGCCGAGGCCGGGCGGCAGCATCAGGCCCTTCTGGGAGCAGGCCACGGTCACGTCGATCCCCCACGCGTCGTGCGCGTAGGGCATGGAGCCCAGGGAGGAGATGGTGTCCACCAGCAGGAGCGCCGGGTGGCCGACCCGGTCCATGCGCTGGCGGACTTCCGCCACTTGGCTGGTCACGCCGGTCGAGGTCTCGTTGTGCACGATGGCCACCGCGCGGATGGCGCGGCCGCGGTCCTCCGCGAGTCTTGCCTCCACCGCCGCCGGGTCCACCCCGCGGCGCCAGTCCCCGGGGACGAAGTCCACCTCGAGGCCGAGCCGCACGGCCATATCCCGCCACAAGGTGGCGAAATGCCCGGTCTCGAACATCAGCACCCTGTCCCCGGGGGAGAGCGTGTTCACCAGCGCGGCCTCCCAGGCCCCGGTCCCGGACGAGGGATAGATCACCACGGGGCCCGTGGTCTGGAACACCGCCTTGAGCCCCTCGCCCACCTCGCGGGCGAGCCGCGCGAATTCGGGCCCGCGGTGATCGATGGTGGGCCGGCTCATGGCGCGGAGGACCCGTTCAGGCACGTTGGTGGGCCCCGGGATCTGCAGGAAATGCCGTCCACTCCGGCCAGCCATGGCACACCTCTCAACGGAAAGAAGCGGGATGCCGCGAGGGGGCGCAACGCCCTCCGCGGCAACGGGCGGGAGCGAATTCCGCCGCCCGGTTCAACCCTCCGGCCGGCGGCGAAAGAAGACCGCCTCGAGGGGCCCGCTCAGGCGGCGGCGCCTTCCGCCCGCAGGGCGGCGACCTCCGGCGGCGCATAGCCGGCCCAGGCCAGCACCTCGTCGGTGTGCTCCCCCAGGCGCGGTGCCGGGCGCGCGATCCGGCCCGGCGTCTCCGACAGCTTCACGGGGATGCCGATCTGCGGGAACCGCCCCGCCGTGGGATGCTCCACCTCGGCCAGCATCCCCCGGGCCAGGACATGTGGGTCCCGGTAGACCTGGCCGAGGTCGTAGAGGGGCCCGGCGGGCACGCCGGCCCGCTCGAACAGGTCCAGCCAGTGGGCCGTGGTCTCGTGGGCCAGGATGGTCTCCAAGAGGTCGGCCAGTTCCCGGTAGTGCTCGCGGCGGTCCGTGGGCGCCTTGAAGCGCGGGTCGTCCACCAGGCCGGGCCGGCCGAGGGCCGCGCACAGCGCCTCCCAGGTGGCCTGGTTGGCGGCCCCGATGTTCACATACCCGTCCCGGGTCCGCAGGGCCTGGTAGGGGGCGGACAGGCGGTGGGCCGAACCCAGGGGCCCCGGCACCTCGCCGGTGCTCCAGTACTGGGCCGATTCCCAGAAGGTGTAGGCGATCCCCCCTTCCAAAAGGGACGTGTCCACGCGCTGGCCCCGGCCGCTCTTGAGGCGATGGACGTAGGCGCACAGGATCCCGTAGGCGCCGTACATGCCGGCGTTCAGGTCCGTGATGGGCACGCCCACCTTCACCGGGGGCCGGCCCGGCTCACCGGTGACGCTCATGATCCCGCTCATGCCCTGGGCCACCAGGTCGAAGCCGCCCCGCGCGCTGTAGGGCCCCGTCTGCCCGAAGGCGGAGATGGAGCAGTAGATGAGCCGCGGGTTGAGCGCCGCGAGGCCCTCGTAGCCGAGGCCCAGCCCCTCCAGCGTGCCGGGCCGGTAGTTCTCCACAAGCACGTCGGCCCGGGCGGCCAGCCGCCGGAAGGCCTCCCGCCCGCGCTCGCCCTTCAGGTTCAGCACGACGCTGCGCTTGTTGCGGTTGATGGCCAGGAAGGCGGCGGCCTCGCCGCCGATGAAGGCCGGGCCCATGCGCCGCGTGTCGTCACCCGTGCGCGGGCGCTCCACCTTGATCACGTCTGCCCCCATGTCCGCCAGGAGCAGGCCGCAGAACGGCCCGGCCATGATCTGGGCGGCCTCCAGGACCACGACGCCATCCAAGGGTCCGGGCATGATCTCCTCTCGCCCCGAGCGACGGGCGGACCTCACGGGGTGCCGAAAACCCCCTTGGACCCAGGCTGCTCAAAAAGGTCCAGATGCAAGGCGGCGCGCGATGCGCCGACTGAGGCGTACGCCGGGTACGCCGCAGGGAGTGCGCGAGCGGGCCAACGCCGCAGATGGGCCTTTTTCAGCAGCCTGCTCAAGTCCCGCCCCTACTCGCCTCTGAACTGCGGGCGGCGCTTCGCCAGGAAGGCCCGCCTGCCCTCGTGGAAGTCGGCGGTGTCGAAGCAGGCGTACGGCAGGGCCTCCTCCTCCGGGGTGAGGCGTTCCAGCGCGGGATCCCGCAGCACGGCCTGGAGGATCCGCTTGTGCCACCGCTGCACCAGCGGCGCGAGGCCGGCCATCTCCTCCGCCAGGCCGGAGACCGTGCCCTCCAACTCCGCCAGCGGGACGACGCGGCCCACCAGGCCCACGCGGTGCGCCTCGGCGGCGTCCACCAGGCGGGCGGTGTGCAGCAGGTCCATGGCCACGGCGGGACCCACGAGACGCACCAACCGCCGCATCTCCTTGTACCCGACCAACAGGCCCAGCTTGGCGATGGGCACGCCGAAGCGGCTGTTGTCCGCTGCGATGCGCAGGTCCATGCAGGTGGCGAACTCCAGGCCGCCCCCCACGCAGGCACCGCCGATCATGGCGATGGTGGGCTTTCCCAGCGCCTCCACCGCGTCCATGGCCCCCTCGAAGGCCGCGGCGTATCGGCGCGCCTGCGCCGAGCCGGACCGGTGGGTCTCGAACTCGGCGATGTCCGCCCCGGCGGCGAAGGCCTCGGTGCCGGCGCCCCGGAAGACCACCACGCGGACGGACCCGTCCGCCTCGAGATCCCCCGCCAGGCGGCGGATCTCCTGGTACATGGCGAAGTTGAACGCGTTGCGCTGGGCCGGCCGGTTGAAGACCACGGTGGCCACCGGCCCCCTCCGCTGCACCAGGATCGGCCTCACGTCCGCCATCGGCCCCTCGCATCCTGCGCCGGCCGCAGCCGCATCCGCCGCCGCGCCGCTTCCAACCGAGGTGGCGAGCCGCGGGCACGACACCTCCGGAAGCGAGCCTTGGGGATGCGGTATACAATTATCCTTCGCGCCCTGTCAAGGACCGCCCCGTGCCACCCATGCATTCGCCTCCCCCTGTAGCCGGCCGCCGCGCCGGGAACACACGGCGGACGAGTTCCCCGCCCCGCACGTCCCCACCCCCCCGGCGCACCGCCTCCCTCGGAGGCTTGACAGGGAAGAGCGAGGGGTGGTAATGGTGCCGGCCACAGGGCGCGTGCCGCGCTACGGAACGCGCTGGACGGGGGGCCGGAGGGCCGAGAGGAGGGGGGAGATGGCACGGCGATCCGGGCAGATCGGGCGGCGACAGTTCCTCAAGGGCGTGGGGGCCGCGTCTCTGGCGGCCGGGGCCGCCCCGCTGGCGGCCTGGGGGGCCACCAAGCAGGCCGCGGAGGCCCCGGCCATCCTCCGGGGCTCGAAGCTCCACCACCTCCAGTGGTCCAGCTTCGTGAAGCCGGCGGACGACATGATGCGGCAGTTGGCCGCCGAGTGGGGCAGGCAGCACGGCGTCGAGGTGACCGTCGAGACCATCAACGCCAACGACCTGCAGGCCCGCGTCACCGCCGCCGTGGAAAGCAAGACCGGGCCCGACGTGATCCAGATGCTCCATTCCTGGCCCCACCTCTACGCCGACGCCTGCCTGGACGTGAGCGACATCGCGGAGCCGCTGGGCAAGCGGGACGGGGGGTATTACGAGGAGATCCGGGACGCCTGCAGGGTGGGAGGGGTCTGGCGCGCGGTGCCGCTCGGCTTCGTGGCCCTCAACAACGCCTGGCGGGTGGATTGGTTCCGCCAGAACGACATCCTGAAGTTCCCGGACACGTGGGACGACTACATCAAGGCCGGGCGCAAGCTGAAGGCCTTCGGCAAGCCCATCGGCCAGGCCTTCGGCCACAGCTTCGGGGACCCCAACGCCTTCTGTTACCCCCTGCTCTGGAGCTTCGGCGGCAAGGAGGTGGAGAAGGACGGCAAGACCCTGGCGCTGGACAGCAAGGCCACCCGCGAGTCCATCAAGTTCTG
>DASPOZ010000395.1:0-9233 GCA_035625755.1 Candidatus Sulfotelmatobacter sp. | reverse complement strand
CGCCGTCGGGGACGCGCACGGTGGTGAGGGGCGGCAGGCGGCATCCCGCCTCCGCGAACAGGCCGAGACCCAGGGCCTCCAAGCCGGCCGCCAGGGCGCGGCTCAGGGTCTCGATGCGCCGCCAGCGGGCCTCCAGCCCCTCCTCCAACAGCAGGCGCAGTCCCTGCCACAGGGCGTAGAACATGGTGATGGGGGCGGTGTGATGGTACAGGCGTTCGGGGCTCCAGTAGCGGGCCAGGAGGGACGCGTCCAGGTACCAGGAGCGGACCGGCGTCTTGCGCGCCCGCATGGCGGCCACCGCCCGCTCGCCGAAGGTGACGGGCGCCAGGCCGGGCGGGCAGCTCAGGCCCTTCTGGGTGCACGAGTACACCGCGTCGGCATCCCAGGCATCCACGGCCACGGGGCAGGCCCCCAGAGACGTGACGGCGTCCGCCACCAGCAGGGCCCCGCGGCGGTGGCAGGCCGCCGCCAGCGGCTCCACGGCCTGGCGCACGCCGGTGGAGGTCTCTGCGTGGACGGCGGCCACCACCTTGGTGGGGGCCGCGGCCAGGGCCGCCTCCACGGCGGCCGGATCCACGGCCCGCCCCCAGGGCACCTCCACCCGCGCCACGTCGGCCCCGTGGCGCACCGCCATCTCGCAGAGGCGCTCGCCGAAATAGCCGTTCACCACGATCGCCGCCCGGTCCCCCGGCTCGATCAGGTTCGCCAGGCAGGTCTCCATGCCGGCGCTGCCGGTGCCGGGCACGGCGAAGGTCAGGCGGTTGTCCGTCCGGAAGACCTTGCGGAGCATCTCCAGGGTCTCGTCCATGATCTGGAGGAAGGCCGGATCCAGGTGGCCGATCACGGGAGTGGCCATGGCCCGCAGCACGCGGGGATGCACCATGCTCGGGCCGGGGCCCAGCAGGATCCGCTGGGGCGGGTTCAGTTCGCCGAAGGGCCCTTCCACGTCGCTTCCTCTCTTGCCGGCGCGGCCGGGCCGCACATCCCCGAACACGCAGGGATGCCTGGGGGAGCCGACCTCCCCTCGATGCCGCGGCAGGAGTTTCCAGGTCCCGTGGGTCGCAGGGGCGGGATCGATGGTAGCTTGTGAAGCTCCAAACAACTTACCCCGCCATACCGCCGGTGTCAACGGCCTCCCCGCGCCTCGGGGCGACGTGTATCCGAACGCCATGGCGGAGACGTGGGGAGCGCGGGGGCACCTTCCCCGATGTGAGCAGCGTCATGGGAGGGAACGGACGAGGAGGCTAGCGGGGGAGTGCGGGAGGGAGGCCGCCGCCCTTTCCGGCGCGCTCGCTGGCTTCAGCTCGATCGGTGAGGCCCGAGACGGCGCGCAGGTTTCGCTCCAATTCGCGCAGCCGGGACATCTCGACCTGGAGGCGGGTGAGCTGGCCGGCCTGTTCCTGGAGCTGCGTGCTGAGCGACCGGTTCTCTCGCTCCACGGCGGTGAGGCGCCGCAGGTCGGCCCCGGCCCACACGGCGAACGACACCGAAAGGATGGTGGCCACCGCGAGGGCCACCAACAGAGCGGCGACAAGGGTCACCGCCAGGCGGGGGACGCGGAAGCGCCGCATCCAACCCGAATCGGTAAACGCCATGAGCGTCACGGCACCCTTCAGCCTGGGCCCGAGCCGGGACGGATGCAGGACAAAAGATCGTAAGCGCCGCCAGACGTTCCGCACGAGTTCCCCCCTCGTGTAGGCGGAAGGCCGGCACACCTTCCCCCGTAC
Organism: Candidatus Sulfotelmatobacter sp.; assembly: GCA_035625755.1. Taxonomy (GTDB): domain Bacteria; phylum Methylomirabilota; class Methylomirabilia; order Methylomirabilales; family DASPOZ01; genus DASPOZ01. Next base: position 7,506 of record DASPOZ010000395.1, on the reverse strand, counting down.
CCATTTAAACCGCGCCTTGATACCAAAGTTTTATCCCGAGTGTCAAGGGAAAAAGCCTGTGGTCTCCCGGCCCATGGCGCACTGCGCCAAAGGGTGCCGATGCGTTCACCCACACGGCGCCCCGTCGCCGGGCTAGGGAGTCAGGCCGTGCTCCTCGGGCCCCGCCGCACGGCGGACTTGCGCGGTCCCGGCCGGCGGTGGTATGTGGGGCGGACCGGTCCTCGAGACGGAACGGAGAGAAGGAGGGCCCTGTGGCAGACGTACACCGCAGCCGCGCGTCGTGGATCTCCCCCAAACTCGGTTCCCGGTCATCGCCCCTGCACGGCCGTGGCCTCTACCTGCAGGCCGGCGCCGTCCTGGAGCCGGATGAGATCGTCACCGTGGCGGGGGGGCGGATCCATCTGGCGGACTACGAAGATCCGCAGGACCACGCCTTCACGGCGGCGCCCGGGTTTCTCATCGCGCCGCTCAGCGAGGCCGACATCGACTACACCATGAATCACAGTTGTGAGCCGAACTGTGGCATGGCCGGGAGCGTGGCCTGGTGCGCCCTGCGGCGCCTGGTGGGACCCGTGGAGCTGACGTACGACTACTGCATGGGCGAGGCCTGGGACGACTGGAGTTTTCCCTGTCGCTGCGGCGCCCCGGGATGCCGCGGCCGCGTGACGGGAGAGGACTGGCGGGACCCCGGCCTGCAGCAGCGCTACTGGGGCTACTTCGCCCCGCACATCGAAGCCCGCATCCTGGCCGAGCGCCTCGGACCCGACTGGCGGGCCCGCCTCCGCGCCTTCGTCTTCGGGTCCCCCCCGCGCCCGCGCTGACCGCTTGCTCTTGGGGCGCAAATTGGAGGAAGGCCTGTTCCGTGCAGCCGCCTCAAGAAGATTCAGATGCAGAGCGGCGCGGGGCGCGCAGGGCGAGGCGTCCTCGGTGTGTACGCCGCACCAGCGCGGAGCCGCGCCGACGCCGTGCCTTCTCTCCGCCTCGGTGCTATTCGTTCCCGTTCCCGTGCCCGTTCCCCACGGAACGTCCAAGACCCAGCACGACAGGTCGTAGCAAAGGACGTTTCATGGGTCAGGCCCGGGCCACGGGAACGGGAACGATCCGTCCTGCGATCTCTGACTCGGGATACTAGCTCTTGCGGGAGGTCTTGGCGAAGAAGCCGGTCAGCAGGGGCTCCAGGTTTTTCCCCTTGCACTCCGGGCAGGCGAAGTTGCCCTCCTCACGCTCCTTCATGGTGAGCACCATGCTCACTTCCTTCCGGCAATCCGCGCAGTAGAACTCGTACATCGGCATGGCCGTCCCTCCCGCTGGGACGGTACGGGCGGTCCGGTGGCCCGCCAGACCGCCGGGCACACCCCTGCCCGCCATCCCGGCCTTCACGATCGACAGTACATAATATGTACCGCCCGGCCCGGGGCGACCAGGGGGAACGGTCTGACGAGGTGCGAGGAACGGAGGCGGGCGCGGCTAGGAGTCCGTCCGAGTAACCCTCGGGAGGGCCGTCCCCGGTCCCGCCCGCAGGTGCGAGCACCGACCCCTCCCGCTGTGCCGGGGCCCCCGCCTGCGGGGGAAGGTTTCAAGGAGATGGCGGGGTTGCGCAGCACCGAGGACGGGACCGGGGGCGGCCCTCCCAGCTCCTGGCCACACACCGGTTCGCGTTACTCGGACGGACTCCTAGGCGGGGGCCTTGCCCCCCTCGTAGTAGTCCAGGCCCGAGTGGTCCAGCACCTCCTCGCCCACGAGGATGCGCAGGGTGTTGGTGAGCTTGAGGTGCTGGATGAAGAGGTCGTTTTCCGGGCGCAGGTCGGGCCGGGCCATGGGGGACTTGAAGTAGAACGAGAGCCACTCCTGGATCCCCGAGAGCCCGGCCCGCCGCGCCAGGTCCAGGAACAGGATCAGGTCCAGGACCACCGGCGCCGCCAGGATGGAATCGCGGCACAGGAAGTTGATCTTGATCTGCATCGGCTGCCCCAGCCAGCCCACGATGTCGATGTTGTCCCACCCCTCCTTGGCGTCGCCCCGCGGCGGGTAATACTCGATGCGCACCTTGTGGTAGTACTGGCCATACAGGTCGGGGTAGAGCTCCGGCTGGAGGATCGCATCCAGCACGCCGCCCTTGGTCACCTCCTTGGCCCGGAACGAGCCCGGGTCGTCCAGCACCTCGCCGTCCCGATTCCCCAGGATGTTGGTGGAAAACCAGCCCTGGAGCCCCAGCATCCTGGCCTTCAGGCCCGGCGCCACGATGGTCTTCATGAGCGTCTGGCCCGTCTTGAAATCCTTGCCCGCGATGGGCACGCCCCGCTCCCCCGCCAGCTCGACGAGGGCCGGGATCTCCAGCGAGAGGTTCGGCGCCCCGTTGGCCACCGGGATGCCGCAGCGGAGGGCGGCGTAGGCGTAGATCATCGAGGGGGAGATGGCCGCCGCGTTGGCCTTCAGGCCGCGCTCGAAGGCCGCCAGCGTCTCGTGGGTCGGCCCCACCTCGGAGAAGACCTCCGTGGAGCCGCACCAGACCATGACCGCCCGCGCGACCCCGTGTTGCCGCTGGAAGTCCTCGATGTCCCGCATCACCTGCTCGGCCAGATCCATGAGGGTGGCGCCGCACTTGACGTGGATGCCGTGGAGCCGCCGGACATAGGCCTGATCGAAGACCGCCGGCCACGGCCGGACGCCCTCCAGTTCCGCCCGCACGGGGGCCAGCATTTCGGGCGGCAGGACCCCCGCCGCGCACGCCGCCTGGTAGGCATCCTCGGGGAAGATGTCCCACCCGCCGAAGACGAGATCCTGGGGATTGGCCAGGGGCACCAGGTCCTTGATGGGGAGGAAGCGGGGATCGCTGCGCTTGCCCAACCGGATCGTCTGCATCTGGGTCAGCGAGCCGTAGGGTTTGGCGAGGCCTTTATTCACCAGGTGGACGCCGGCGATGAGCGTGGTGGCCACGGCCCCGAGGCCCGGCAACAGGACGCCCAGCGTCCCCCGGGCGGGGGCGATGTCCCTGGCCAGCTCGGGATAGAAGGAACTCTGCTCGCTCATGGCGCCTCCCTCTCACGAAGCGATTCGCTGCGGCCCGCCCAGACGAGCAGCCCGAAGTAGATCGGCGTGCCCACCGCCGCCAGGGCCAGGAACCAGGTGACCTTTCCCAAGGCGGCCAGCAGGACGACGAGGTAAATGAAGTCCCGGTTCGACAAGGCCTCCACCAGGGCCGCGCGGCGGGGGCCGCGCGAGCGGAGGGCCCAGGTGAAGAGGGGGCCCTCGGCGGGCCGGGCCAGCATCGTGTGCTGGGTGATGTAGGCGGCCGCGCCCACCGTCCCCGCCGCGGCGGCCGCGCCCAGCGCCAGCGGCCAGGCGGCCCCCACGGCGCGGCTCCACCCCAGGGCCATGCACAGGAAGACCGCCACGTGGACTACGTTGTCCCCCCAGAAATCGAACAGCCCGCCCCAGCGGGACTCCTGATGCCGCAGGCGCGCCAGTTCGCCGTCGCACCCGTCCAGGATGGAGTGGAACAGGAACAGCAGCGCCCCCGTCAGCTGCCAGGCGGGCCGCAGCGAGAGAAAGCAGGGCGCGCCGAGGAGCCCGACCCCCACGCACACGGCGGTCATCAGGTTGGGGCCCACGGGGGTCGAGACCAGGCGGCGGCTGATGGCGAGGGAGATCCGTCGCTCCACGTGCCGCGACATGAATCCCTCGCTCTCCTTGATCAACCCGCGCAGGAGCCACCCTTCGGCGGCCCGCAGGTCCCCCGGCCCCGCCAGGGCCAGGCGCCCCTGCGGGTCCGCGGACCCGTTGGCCACGCTCACGCCCCGGCCCAGGCCGGCCACCACGTCGGGGACACGGGAGGCGTGGGGGACCGCCGCCAGGGCGCCCGGCGCATCGTCGGCTTCGATCACGGCGGCCGTATCGCCTTCGCAATAGACCTGGCCGGATCGGAGCGGCATCTCCAGGAGGCTCCTCAGCCAGTTGGCGCTGGGCAACACCTGCCCGCCCAGCACCACCAGGCGTCCCGCCGGCAGCGACGGCAGCGGCTCGCCGAGGGGGTGCACGGTGGCGGGCGCGCCCCGCACCAGGCCCTGGGTCTCCCCCGGGTCGGGGGCCAGGATGCAGATCCTCCCGAACCCGGCCCGGGCGGCGGCCAGGACGGTGCGGCCGAGAACGGGCAGGCCCAAGAGCATCGTCCCGGGACCCACCGTCTGGGGGCCGCCGCCGTTCCCCGCAGGCAGGATGATGAGGGTGGGCGCCGCCGCGCCCCCCTCCACACCCCGGCCTGCCTCCCGCACGTTCACGGCGACAGCCCAACCCCTCCCCGCGCTCGGGAGGCCTCGGGGGCCATGGGCGCGGGGATGGGAAGCCACGAACCGCCCTGCCGGCTCGAGGCCTGCGCCAGGGCCATCAGGGTGGCGCACAGCGAGGCCGCCTCCAGATTCGTGCCCCTGCCTGCGGGGCTGCCGGTCACCTCGGCCACGAAGGCGGCGGCGACGCCCGCAAACCAGTCCGGGTGGTAGGATCCGCCGGACAGAGGGGGCGGGCATGCCCATCGCTCTCCCGGCCCCCGCGAGCCGGAGGGCGTCAGCACCACCGCATCGTCTTCGATCCGGAGCGTGCCGCGGCTCCCTTCCAGGCTGGCGCCGTTCCGGCGTTCATCCGCCGCCCAGGTGAGGAAAATCTCCGCCTCCGCCGCGGCGTATTCCAGCCGGACGGTGGCGGTGTCCTCCAGGGGCCACCGGACGTGCCGGCGCGTCTCCAGACGGGCCGCGATCCGGCGCGGCCGCCGCCCCAACCACCCGTGCACCACGTACAACGCATGCCAGCCGTGGTCCATCAGGATGCCGCCCCCGGCCAGCTCCGGGTCCCCCCGCCAGTTCCCGGCCGCATCGCCGCCGCCGCCCGCGGGCTTGGTGCGCAGGGTCTCCCACCGGCACGCCCGCACCTCGCCGATGGCGCCCTGCCGGAGCAACTCCCCGGCCTTGCGGATGACCGGGGCGTGCTGCCAGTTGTGGACCGTGTGCAGGACGCGCCCCGTGCGTCCCGCCAGGTCGGCCAGGGGCCGCAACTCCTCCGGGCGGCAGACCAACGGTTTCTCGCACAGCACATGCCGCCCGCGCCGGAGGGCGGCCCGGACCAGCCCGGCGTGCGTGCCCGGGGGCGTGCAGATGTCCACGAAGTCCAGCGCCTCGCCCTCCAGGAGCGTGCCGGCATCGGGATACCACCGGGCGCCGGGCAGCCGGCGCCGCAACGCCTCCTCCCGCGCCGGGGCCACATCCGTCCCCGCGACGATCTCCACGTCGCGCCGCTCGAGCCATCCCGGGAGGTGGCCGTGGAGGGCCACGCCCCCCACCCCGATGAGCGCGCCGCGCAGGGCCATGTTAGCAGGCTGCTGAAAAAGGTCCATCTGCGGCGTTGGCGCGCTCGCGCGACGCTGCGACGTACGAACCAAGTACGCCTCGCGCCTCGCATCGCGCGCCGCCTTGCATCTGGACCTTTTTGAGCAGCCTGGGCAAAAAAGAGTTTTTCAGCATGCTGTTAGGTCAGCCGGTGCTCGCGGGCCACGGCACCCATGGCCTCGTCGAGGATGGCCAGGCCCTCCAGGGCCTTCGCCTCGTCGATGATCAGCGGCGGGTTGATGCGGATGATGGGCGAGTAGCACATGGCCACCAGGCCGCGCCGCAGGCACTCGCGGTAGAGGGCCTGGGTGACCTCCTTGGGGAGCAGCGCCTTGGTGGCCCGGTCCTGCACCAGCTCGAGGCCCAGCATCAGGCCCACGCCCCGCACGTCCCCCACGAACCGGTACTTCTCCTGGAGCTCCCGCAGCCGCGCCAGCATGGCGGCCCCCACCCGTTCCGCGTTCCCCGCCAGGTCCTCCTTGACCAGGATCTCCAGCGAGGCCAGGCCGGCCGCCGCCGCCAGGGGATTGCCGCCGTAGCTGGAGGAACTGCCGCTGGGGTTCCCGAAGGGCTTCGCCCGGGTCAGTTCATCCGTGGAGATGACCCCGCTCATGGGGAAGCCGCCCCCGATGCCCTTTCCCACCGTCAGGACATCCGGCACCACCCCCTCGTGATCGCAGCCCCACATCTTCCCGGTCCGTCCGAATCCAGTGAGCATCTCATCGGCGATGAGCAGCGCGCCGTGCTCCTTGGCGATGGCCTGGACCGCCCGCAGGAACCCCTCCGGGGGGACGACGTTCCCGGCCGTGCCCTGCATGGGCTCCACGATGATGGCGGCGATCTCGCCCTGGGTCTGGTACCGGATCACGTGCCGCAGGTGCTCGGCACAGGCGATCCCGCACTCCGGGTGGCGCAGGTGAAGGGGACACCGGTAGCAGTTGGCGTAGGGCGAGGAGTAGAGGCCCGGCATGAAGGGGCCCAGGTGCTGCTTGAAGTCGTCGCCCAGCAGCCCCAGCACGCCCCCCGTCTTCCCGTGGAACCCGCCCCAGAAGCCCACGAACTCGTACCGGCGCGTGGCGGACTTGGCCAGGCGGAAGGCCGCCTCCACCGCCTCCGCGCCGCCCGAGAACAACTGGATGCGGCTCAGGCCCGGCGGCGTCAGGGAGCCCAGGACCTCGAGGAACCGGGCCCGGGTCTCCGTAGTGAAGCTGCCGAAGGTGAGCCGTTCCACCTGCCGCTTGAGCGCCTCCACGTAGGCCGGGTGGCAGTGGCCCAGGCTGCCCACGCCGATCCCCGCGATGAAGTCGATGTATTCGTTCCCGTCCTCGTCCACCAGGGTGCAGCCCTGCCCCCGGGCCATGGCCAGGCCGGAGTAGAGGGCGATGGACTGGAGGCCCGGCGCCATGTGCCGTTCCTCCCGCTGGACGATCCGCCGCGAGTTGGGTCCCGGCAGGCTCCGCATCATCGCCCCCCGCCCCTGCGGCCGAAGCGTCCCGCCAGGTAGGCCGCGATCCGTTCCGACGCCTCGTTCCGGTACAGGGCGAAGCTGGGCCAGGCGTTCAGGTCGATGAGCACAGGCCCCCCCGCCTTCCCCACGATGGCGTCGCCGCCGTAGATCTCGAGGCCCAGGGCCGCCGCCGCCCGCTGGGCCAGCGCGGCCAGCCGGTCCTCTGCGAACGGGTACCCGGCCACGCGCTGGTCCCGGTGGTAGAACCAGCGGAACCAGGGCGGAACGCCGGGCTGCCGGTGGGGATCGCCCACGCCGTAGAACTTGATCAGGTCGCCCGCGATGGGCTCCTGGAGCACGGCCCGCGGGATGCCCCGGGCGGCCAGGCCGCCCAGGGCCTCCAGCGCCGCGGCCCGGCCGGCCGCGAAGAGCACATCCCCCTCCTGCGTGTTGTGCACGTCGGCCCGCTTCACCCACGTGGGTCCGTCCCCATCGAGGTCACCCTCCGTCGCGGCGGTGGACACCACGACCGTCCGAGGGAAAGGGACGCCGGCCCGCCGCCAGAGGCGGATCATGCGCTCCCGATACGTGTTGAGTACGGCCGACGGCGCATTCACCTGCACCACGCCGGCGCGCTCCCACCGGCGGAGCCGCCCCAGGAGGGCGGGACGCTCGCACATCAAG
>DASPOZ010000394.1:0-14873 GCA_035625755.1 Candidatus Sulfotelmatobacter sp. | reverse complement strand
GGCTCCAGCTCCTCCACGATCTCCATGGCCCGCACCTTGGGCGCCCCCGTGACCGTGCCCGCCGGAAAGCAGGCCCGGAGCACGTCGAAGGCGTCCCGCCCCTCGGCCAGGCGCCCCCGCACGTGGGAGACCAGATGCATCACGTGGGAGTAGCGCTCCACCGCCATGAGCTGGTCCACGGCCACGCTGCCGGGGGCGGCCACCCGCCCCACGTCGTTGCGTCCCAGGTCCACCAGCATGATGTGCTCCGCCCGCTCCTTGGCGTCGCCCAGCAGCTCCGTCTCCAGCGCCCGGTCCTCAACCTCGGTGCCCCCGCGCCGGCGCGTGCCGGCGATGGGGCGCACGGCGATCTGCCCGTCCTCCAGGCGCACCAGGACCTCCGGCGACGTCCCCACGATCTTCAGGTCCCCCAGGCGCAGGTAGTACATGTAAGGGGACGGATTCAGGATCCGCAGGGCCCGGTAGGCGTCGAACGGGTCGGCCGCCGCGCGGGCGGCCAGCCGCTGAGACAGGACGACCTGGATGACGTCCCCGGCCTCCACATAGGCCTTGGCCCGCCGGACGGCCGCCTCGAACGCCTCCCGGTCGAAGGTGGAGGTCCGCTCCCCCGGGCGGGGCGTGCTGCGCGGCGAGCGTGACGCGCCCACCGGCCGCCGCAGGGCCGCGATGAGCGCCGCGATCTTGCGCTGCGCCTCCTCGTACGCCTCCCGCGCCGCCGCCTCCCCAGGCTCGCGCACGGCCGCGTTGGAGACCACCTTGATGGTGTGGGCCACGTTGTCGAAGATCAGGAGGGTATCGGTGAGCAGCAGGACGGCGTCGGGAAGGCCCAGGTCGTCCTTGGCGCCCTCGGGAAGGCGCTCCAGGAAGCGCACCAGGTCGTACCCCAGGTAGCCCACCAAGCCGCCGCAGAAGCGCGGCAGCCCGGGGACCGCGGCCGGGCGGTAGCGGGCGAGGATCCGCTTCACGGCCTCCAGCGGGTCCGCCGCCACCTCGTCCCGCGTGGTGATCGGGCCCTCCAGCAGTTCCACCAGGCGGTCCTTGCACTGGAAGACGAGGGATGGATTGCTCCCCAGGAAACTGTACCGCCCCCACTGCTCCCCGCCCTCTACGCTCTCCAGGAGGAAGGCGTAATTGCCGCTGTCGATCTTGCGGAAGGCGGAGACGGGGGTCTCCATGTCCGCCAGGATCTCGCGGTAGACGGGGACCACGGTCCCCGCGGTCGCCAGGCGGCGGAACGCTTCCCAGTTCGGATACAGATCGCGCCTCACGGAAGCCTCCAACTCCGCGAATTTCAAGGCACCATCAGACGGGTAGGCTAACACGCGCCCTGGGGGGGGTCAAGCAGCTTTCGGGGCCCAGCGCCCCGGGGAGGGAGCTTCCGCGCCGCGGCAGAACGATGGGCGGGGCCGAGGCGGGTGCGGATCAGGCGACCAGGGCCTCGATCTTGGAGCGGATCTGGGCCTTCGGGAGGTTCCCGATGAGCTGATCCACCCGCGCCCCGTCCTTGAAGAAGAGGAGCGTCGGGATGCCGCGGATGCCGAAGCGGGCCGGCGTCTGCCGGTTCTCATCCACGTTGAGCTTGGCCACGCGGAGGCGGCCGGCGAACTCGCCGGCCAGCTCCTCGAGCACCGGGGCGATGGCTTTGCAGGGGATGCACCACTCCGCCCAGAAGTCCACCACGGTCAGGCCGGGGCCCTGGATGATGGTTTCGAATTCTGCGTCGGTGACCTGGACGATGTTCGCCGCGGCCATGGGTCCCTCCGGATGGACGGTGAACGGGCTTGACCCGCGAAAGGCGGAGGCATGGTAGCCAGCCGGGCCGGCGCCGTCAAGGGCGGTGTCTTCGCGCGCGCGCGCGGCGACCTGTTGACCGTGCGGAGGGAGCGTGGTAGCGTGCGCCCCCGCCATGTCCCTGCACCCCTCGCGTCCTCCGCACCCACCACGCCGGCGGTCCCCGGCGCGCGGCCGCCGCCTCCCGCCGGGGCCGCGGGATCTCCCGCCCTTCCTGCGCCGCCTGCGGCCCACGCGGGCCCTGGCCGCCGCCCTCACCCATCCGTCCCTCACGGGCCGCGGGATGGCGGCCGCGCGCCATCTGCGCCAGCGCCTCGAACTCCTGGGAGACGCCGTGTGGAACCTAGCGGTCATTCGGCACCTGCTGCGCGACGCGGCGGCCCCCCGGGCGGAGCTGGCGCACCGCAAGGCCCAGCTGGCCGGGGCGCCGTTCATGGCCGAGGTCGCGCGACGGGTGGGGCTGGGCCCGGCGCTCCGCATCGGGCCCGGCCCGGATGCGGCCGGCCTGCGCGATCGCCCGTCGGTCCTGGCCGGGACGCTGGAGGCCATCCTGGGCGCGTGGTACCTGCAGGCCGGTCTGGACCCGGTGTTCCATTTTGTGGGTCGCACACTCGCCGGCGCCCGGCGCGGCGGATGGCTCGTCGTGGAGCGCGACGCGAAGTCGGAGCTCCAGCAGGTGGTGACCCGGCGCTTCCACGCCCTGCCCACGTATCGCATCCTCGAGCGCAGCGGCAGCCCCCATGCGCCCGAGTTCCTGGTCGAGGTGGCCGTGGGCGGGGCGGCCATGGGGAGCGGCCGGGGCCGAAACCGCCGGGCCGCCGAGCAGGCCGCCGCCCGGGCCGCCCTGGAGGCCATGCCCTCCCCCTAAAGTCTAACACAAGATATAGTAGCACCCCCTAGAAACTGCCCACCCCCTGGTATTTTCACCCTTGACAGCGCTGCCTGCCCGTGTTACCTAGCCACCCGAGGCGATGATGCCTCGGCAGTTTCACCTCTCGCCTCGGGGGCTGGCCAGATTCCCTCGGGCGATCACCGGACGCACACGACGGGAGCCCCATGCGGCTGGAGAAGCTCACGCTCTTCGGGTTCAAATCCTTCGCGGACCGGACGGAGCTCGCCTTCGAGGCGGGCGTCACGGCCATCGTGGGGCCCAACGGTTGCGGCAAGAGCAACATCGCCGACGCCATCCGCTGGGCCCTGGGCGAACAGAGCGCGCGCCAGCTCCGCGGCGACCGTATGGACGATGTGATCTTCGCCGGGAACGCCAAGCGCAAGCCCCTGGGCTTCGCGGAGGTGTCCCTCACGCTGGCCGGCACCAACGGCCACCTGACCACGGCCTACGAGGACGTGAACGTCACCCGGCGCCTCTTCCGTTCGGGGGAGAGCGAGTACCTCCTCAACCGCGGCCAGTGCCGCCTGCGGGACATCACCGAGCTGTTCCTGGACACGGGCCTGGGGGGCGAGCCTTACGCCCTCATCGAACAAGGCACCATCGGCTCCATCGTCAACGCGCGGCCCCTGGACCGGCGCATTTTCATCGAAGAGGCCGCCGGCATCATGAAGTACAAGATCAAGAAGCGGACGGCCCTGCACAAGCTGGAGGCCGCCTCCCAGAACCTGACGCGCGTCCAGGACATCATCCGCGAGCTCGAGCGCCAGCGGGGATCGCTGAAGCGCCAGGCGGCCAAGGCGGAGCGGTATCGCAGCCTGGAATCCCGCGCCGGCGAACTGAAGATCGCCCTGAAGGCGGTGGAGCGGCGGCAGCTCGCCGCGGAGATCCAGTCCCTGGCCGCGGAGGAGGCGCCGTTGCGGCAGGACCTGGAGGCCCTGCGGGCGCGGATCGCGGCCGGCGAGGCGGATCTCCAGCGCCTGCGCCTCCAGGCGGTGGCGGAGGAACAGGCGGTGGCCGAGGCGCAGGAGGCCCTCTTCGCGCTCCGGAACCGGCTGGAACGGGACGAGGGCGAGCTTCGCACCATGGACCAGGAGCTGCTGGACCTCGGCCGGCGCGAGGGCGAGGGGACGGAGCGCGCCGCGGCGCTGGCCCGCCGGATCCTGGAGGCGGAGGCGGCGATCCGAGCGGCCGGCGATCGCCTGGCCGGCCTCGCGGCGGAGGCCGCGGGCCACGAGGCCGCGCTGGCGGAACTGGTGGCGGCCGTCGAGGCGATGGAGGCGGGGCACGCGGCGGCGCTGGCCGCGCTGAACGATGCCCGGGCGGCCGCGTTCCAGGCGGCCGCGGAGGTGAGCGTGCGGAGCAGCCGGCTGGCGACGCTCAAGGAACGGCGGCGCCTGCTGGAGGCCCAGGCCTCGCGGATGGCGGAGCAACTAGCGGGCGTCCGCGACGAGCGGTCCGCGGCCGATGCGCGCCTGCAGGATCAGGCCGCGCGCGTGGCGGACCTGGCGGCCCGCCGGGCCGGCCTGGCCGGGGAGCTGGAGGCCGCGCGGCAACGGGCCGCCGAGGCCGAATCCGCCCTGGCCGCCGCGGGCGCCGGGGTGGTGACGGCCCGCGAGGCCCTGGAGCGCCTGCGGGCGCGGCAGGAATCCCTGGCCGAATTGGAACGGGGCCTGGAGGGCTACGACGCGGGGCACCGCTACCTGCTGGAGGCGCGGGCCAGCGAGCCGAGCCTCTCGGCGATCCTGGGACCCCTCTCGGAAGTCTTGGATCCCATGGCCGGCTACGAACGGGCCATCGAGGCCCTGCTGGGCGCCCGTCTCCAGGCCCTGTGCGTGCCGGAGCCGGCGGCGGCGGGCCGCATCCTGGGCGCGCTGAACGCGGCCGGCGCGGGGCGCGCCACCCTCGTGGCGACCAGCCTGCCCTGGAACGGGACGGGCGGCTGGCCCGAGGCGGCCGGCGCCAACCTGCGGGCGCGCCTCGCGGGGCTGGAGGAGCCACTGCGCGGCCGGGTGCACGGGCCGGCGCGCGACTTCGTGGCCCCGCTGGGTAGCGAAGAGATCGTGGGCCGCCTGCTGGGGGATGGGGTGATCGTGGCGGACCTGGAGACGGCCCTGGCCCTGGCGCCCCAGCTCGCCCACCCCTTCGCCATCGCCACGCTGGGCGGAGAGGTCGTGGACCACCGGGGCACGCTCACGGGCGGGCCGCCGGGCGCCGGGATCCTGGTGCGGCGGCGCGAGGCGCGCGACCTGGCGGGCCACGTGGCCGAGGCGGAGCGGACCCTGGCGTCGGCCGAAGGCCATCAGGCGCGCCTCCAGGGGGAGCAGCGGGCGGCCGCCGAGGAGGTCGCGCGGCTGGACGGCGCGCTCCGCTCCCTGGAGCTGGAGGCCTTGGGCGTGGAGAAAGACCTGGAGCAACACCGCTCCGCGGCCTCGCGCCTGGGGCAGCAGCTCGACCTCTTCGGCTTCGAACTGGGGGAGCTGCAGGCCGAGATGGCCCGCCTGGGGGCGGAGATCGACGGCGTCCAGGAAGGCCTGAGCGCCGCCGAGGCCGCCGCGGAGGCGGCCCAGGCGCGCGCCGCCGAGGCGCAGGGCGACGTGGAGCGGCTGCAGGGCGCGCGGGAGGGGCTGGCGGCGCAGGTCGCGGACCGGCGGGTGGCGGCCTCGGAGGCGCGCACCCGCGCCGAGGCGGAGGAGCGGGCCGCGGCCGCGGCCCGCCACGAGGCCGCCCACCTCGCGTCGGAACGCGACGGCGTGGAGGCGGACGTGGCGGCGGCCGGCGGCCGGCGGGCCGAGCTGACGGACGCCATGACGGCGCTGCGGGCCGCCCTGCAGCAGGCCGCCGGCGAGGAGCGGGCGCGGGGCGCCGCCCTGGTGCAGGCCCGCGAAGCGCGGGCGGACTCGCAGGCCCGCGAGGAGGCCCTGGAGGCCGAGGTCCGCCAGGCGCGCACGGCGGAGGGCGAGCGGGCGCGGGCCCTGGGGACCCTGGAGGTGAAGCGGGCCGAGGTGGGCACGGCCCTGGACCTCCTGGACGCGGCCCTGAACGAGGAACACCACCTCGCCCCGGCGGACCTGGCGCGGCTGGAGGAGGCGGGGCTTCCGGCCGACACCGAGGCGGTGCGCCTGGAGCTCGAAGAGGTCCGCCGGCGGATGGCCGAGATGGGCGCGGTGAACCTGGCCGCTCTCGAGGAATACGCTGCGCTCAACCAGCGCTACGAGTTTCTCACACACCAGGCCGACGACCTGGTGCGCTCCGTGGACTCCCTGAAGGCCACCATCGCCGAGATCAACAAGACCATCACCACCCGGTTCGACGAGACGCTGCACGCCGTGAACGGCCACTTCGACGCCTACTGGAAGCGCCTCTTCGGCGGCGGCCATGCCGAGCTCAGGCTGGTGCCGGTGGAGGGCCAGGAGGAGGCCGGCGTGGAGATGTACCTCCGCATCCCGGGGAAACGGTCCGTCACCCTCAGCCTCCTCTCCGGGGGCGAGCGGGCCCTGGCCGCCCTGGCGCTCCTGCTGGCCCTCTTCGCGGTGCGCCCCAGCCCCTTCTGCGTCCTGGACGAGGTGGACGCGCCGCTGGACGACGCCAACGTGGAGCGCTTCGCCAACCTGCTGCGGGAGATGGCGGCGAGCACACAGATCATCGTCATCACCCACAACAAGCGGACCATGGAGGCGGCCGACGTGCTCTACGGGATCACCATGGAAGAAGAGGGGATCTCGAAGCTCATGGTGGTCCGCCTGGCCGACGTGGAACAGGCGGCCGCGGCGGCCTGATGGCCAACGACTTCCAGGGTGAGCTCCAGGGGCTGGTGGACCGGGTGCCCGGGGGCCGTGCCGCCGTGCTGGCCGACCCCGACGGGATCGCCCTGGCCACCGCGGTCCGAGACCCCGGCCTGGATGCCGACGTGGTGGCCGCCCGCTACGCCGTGGTCTTGCGGGAGCTGCGCGGCGCCCTGGAGCGCCTGGGGCACGGGGAACCCACCCAGGTGATCCTCGAACTGCAGGGCGCCAAGATCGCCATCCTCCCCCTGAAGGAATGTTTCGGCCTCTACCTGGTGCTGGAGCCGGGCCAGGACCTGGGCCGCGGCCTCTTCGAGGCCCGCAAGACCGCCACCGCCCTGGAACGCGCCCTCTGACCTTCCCCTCGACCCTCCCCTCCCCCTTCACGCCCAATGGGGCTGCGCGCCAGCCGACGCCGAAGACCTGTCGCATCCCGGTGCGCGTCAATGGCGGGAAGCTCGGCGCCGCCGCCGCAGTGCGCGGCGGTTCCGCCAGAGCACCCGGAGCGAGGCGGAGGGGCGGCGCGGCGTGGGTTCACGTTGGTCCGCCGTCCTCAGGTTGAACTTCCCATCGGGCCGCGGTTCTTGGAGGAGCGGCAGGGTCCATTCATGGAAGAGGCCGATGCTGTCCTGGCACCGCAGGACCAGGCGCGGGTCCGGCACGGCGCTCCGGAACACCGGTGAGGCATCTTCTTCCAACCACACCGTGACGTCGTCCCCAGGCCGCAGCATGGAGGGCCACACAATGTCGCCCTGATATTTCGTCAGCTCCCCGTCGAACGGCCCCACGTCCGTCCGGCCGCGATTCACGATCTGGACGCCCAGATTTCTTGTCCCCGGAATATTCCGTTGCCGCACGCCGATCGCCAGGTCAGGCCACACATCGCGCCACGCCGCCAGCCTGCGCCGACGCCAGCGGAGGACGGCGCCACCGCCCATCATCACCAGCGGAATGAGCAGTGCGCTCCATGCCACCCAATCCCCAATCACGATCGTCTACCCCGTCTTCCGATCATCGTCACGCCCGATGGTCCTCCCGATCCCTGCGAGGCGGATGCGCCGCGAGAAGATATCAGTCCCTGACCGCAGACGGCCAGGGGCCGACGCGGATGAGTGGCCCGTACTTGGTCCGATCAGGGCACGGTCCTATGGATGGCCTCGCGGGTGACCGGCGGAACCTTTGGATCCTCGGGCAGGATGGCACGGGGACGGGGATCGGCGCAATAATTTTTCTCCCCCGGGCGGCGGGGACGCGTCATTGGGTCTCGCAGCCTCGGCGTGGGCCGGCCTGCCATCCCCAGCGCCTGAAGCCCGCGGGGTCCGAGTCGTGGTGGGCAGATTTCCCCTCGACCCGCCCCCTCCCGGGCGCTATGATCTCCCTGGGGTCCGGCGTCCGTTCCGGACAGGTGGGGCAACGGGAGGACGGGAAGCATGGGGTGGCTCGATCGTTTGAAAGAGGGGCTGCGCCGGACGCGGGAGACGCTCGTGGCCACGGGTGGGGAGGTCTTGGCGGCTGCCGCGCCGCCCAGCAGCGAGTCCCTGGAGGAACTCGAAGAGGCGCTGGTGGCGGTGGACTTCGGACCCAGGACGGCCGCCGAGCTGGTGGCCAAGCTGCAAGCGTTGCCCCTGGGATTCAAGCCGCGGGACATGCTGCGGCGCCACCTGCAGGCGGTCCTGCAGGCGCTGGACAAGCCGGCCGCGGCCCCGCCCGCCCCGCCCATCGTGATCCTCTTCGTGGGGGTCAACGGGACGGGGAAGACGACCACCATCGGCAAGCTGGCGCATCGCTGGATCGCGGCGGGCGAGAAGGTCCTCCTGGTGGCCGGCGACACCTTCCGGGCCGCCGCCATCGACCAGCTCAAGGTGTGGGGCGAGCGCGTGGGGGCGCCCGTGGTGGCGCATCAGCCCGGGGCCGACCCTTCGGCCGTGGTCTTCGATGCCCTGCGGGCGGCGCGGGCGCGGGGGGCGGATCGCGTCCTCATCGACACGGCGGGCCGCCTCCACACCAAGAAGAACCTCATGGAGGAACTGAAGAAGATCCATCGCGTCACCGCCCGGGAGCTCCCGGGCGCGCCTCACGAAACGCTGCTGGTGCTGGACGCGGTGACGGGGACCAACGGGCTGGTCCAGGCCAAGGAGTTCCACGCCGCCGTGCCCCTGACCGGGATCATCCTCACCAAGCTCGATGGGACGGCCAAGGGCGGGATCGCCGTGGCCATCGCCCGCGAGTTGGCCCTTCCCGTCCGCTACATCGGCGTCGGCGAGGCACTGGACGACCTCCAGCCCTTCGATCCCGCGGCCTACCTGGACGCCCTCCTGCCGTGAGGCGATTCACCGATTGACCGATTCACCGATTGACCGCTTGGGCGATTCATAGCGAAGAGGAGGATGCGCGAAGACGCCGGAACAACTGAAGGCCAGGACGAAGGCATTCGGTCTTGAGATCATCGCCCTGGTGGCCGATCTGCCGGGGACCCGCGTGGCCCAGGTCATCGGCAACCAACTGCTCCGCGCGGGAACCGCGGTCGGCTCGAACTATCGGGCAGCGTGCCGTGCCCGATCGGGCGCCGACTTCAGGTCCAAGCTGGCCGTCGTAGAGGAGGAAGCGGACGAGTCCCTCTATTGGCTTGAACTCCTCGCAGCATCGGGAGCGGCGACGGACGATCGCCTGCCAGGGCTCCTCAGGGAGGCGGACGAACTCGTGGCCATCTTCACTGCCTCCCGCAAGACCGCTCGAATCCACGGCCGCCTGCCCGGCTGACAGCTCTTCCAAGCATTTCGCGGCCCAGTTGCGCGCCCTTCCTATCCGCTGCTCCGCGATAGTCTGAGCAATCGGTTAATCGGTAAATCGGTCAATCAGTCAATCAATTAATGGCCCCGCCGCGCTCCTTGACACCTTGCGAGACGCGATGTTACCTTGCCTACAGCATGCACGACGAGGCCTCAGTAAGCGTGATGCGTCGGGCGCTCGAGCTGGCCCTGGGAGGGCGCGGGCACACGAGCCCGAACCCCCTGGTCGGCGCGGTCCTCGTGAGGGATGGGGTCGTCGTGGGGGAAGGTTACCACGCGCAACTCGGAGGGCCGCATGCCGAAGTGGCAGCCCTGGATGCTGCGGGCGAGCGGGCGCGTGGCGCAACCCTTTACGTAACACTTGAACCTTGCTGCCATACCGGGCGGACGCCACCTTGCACGGAGGCCATCCTTCGGGCCGGCGTCTCCAAGGTGATCGCGGCCGTTCAGGATCCGAATCCGGCCGTGCGCGGGCAGGGCCTCGCCCGCCTCCGGGAGGCGGGCCTGGCCGTGGAGGTCGGGCCGTGCGAGGCCGAGGCCCGGGCGCTCAATGCGGCCTTTTTCACCTGGGTCACGAAGGGGCGCCCCTTGGGCATCCTCAAGGCCGCGATGAGCCTGGACGGGAAGATCGCCACGCGCACGGGGGAGGCGCGCTGGATCACCGGCGAGCCCGCCCGCCGGCGGGCCCATGAGATGCGGGCCGAGTCGGATGCGATACTGATCGGCGCGGAGACGGCCCTGCGGGACGATGCGATGCTGACGGCGCGGGAGGTCTCGGCACCGCGCCAGCCATTGCGCGTCGTGGTGGATTCGCGCGCGCGCCTGCCCCTGTCCCGCCGGCTCGTACGGACGGCGCACGAGTTCCCGACGCTGGTGGCGACCACACCGCAGGCGCCGGGGGATCGGGTGGCCGCCCTGCAGGCGGCCGGGGTCGAGGTGCTCGTGCTGGATGGGCCGGCCCCCCGAGTGGACCTTGGCGCGCTGGCTGGGGCTCTCGCCAAGCGCAACGTCACCAGCCTCCTCATCGAGGGCGGCGGGACGCTCCACGCCGGAGCCCTGGAGGCCGGCATCGTGGATCGGGTGGCCATCTTCGTCGCCCCCATCTTCCTGGGAGGGCGGGAGGCGGTGCCCGTCCTGGGCGGGCTGGGTGCGGCCACGCTGGGCGAGGCCTGGCGGTTGAGCGACGTGGCCGTGGAACGGGTCGGCGAGGATTGGCTGTTCACGGGTTCCGTCGTGGGTCGGTGAAGCGGCCCCCCTCACCCGGAGCCTCTCCCCCGAGGGGAGGGGAATTCCAGTGGTGCCGGGCGAGCGGAAACGAGAGACGCGCGGGATGTTTACAGGGATCGTAGAAGCCATGGGCGAGGTCGAGGCGCTGCGCCCGCAGCCGGGCGGGGCGCGCCTCTGGGTGGGGACCCCCGAGGCGTGGTCCCGGCCGGCGGTGGGCAGCAGCATCGCCGTGAACGGCGCCTGCCTGACCCTCGTCGCCTGGGAGGGGCCCTGCTTCGCGGCCGACCTGTCCGGCGAGACCGTGGCCAGGACGACCTTCGGCGGCCTCCGCGCCGGTGATCGGGTGAACCTCGAACGGCCCCTCACGCTGGGGGCGCCACTGGGGGGCCACCTCGTCACCGGCCATGTGGACGGCGTCGGGACGGTGACGGCCCACCGCCCGGAGGGGGAAGGGTCCGTGATGCGGATCCGGGTGCCCGAGGTCCTGGCCCCCCTCCTGGTCTACAAGGGCTCCATCGCCGTGGATGGGGTGAGTTTGACCGTGGCGGACCTGGCGGAGGAAGAGTTCGGCGTGGCCCTGATCCCGTTCACCCTGCAGCACACCACCCTCGGCGCGCGCCGACCCGGCGACGCCGTGAACCTGGAGGCGGACCTGCTGGGCAAATACGTAGCCCGCCTCCTCACCCGCCTGGACCGCCTGCCGGCGCACCTCGTGGCAGAGGCCCCCGCGGCGGAGAGCCGATGAGGCGGCCCGCCGTCCGGCGCCCGCGGCCCCGGGGTGCGGCGGGTCTGCGCCGGACCCGGTCCGCCGCCGGCTTCGCCAGCGTGGAGACGGCCGTGGCCGCCCTGTGCGCCGGCCGCATGATCCTGCTGGTGGATGACGGTCACGAGGACGATGACGGCGCCCTGGCCATGGCGGCCTCGAAGGTGACCCCGGCGGCCATCAACTTCATGGCCCGGCACGGCCGCGGCCTGGTGGTGACTCCCCTCACGGGCGATCGGCTGGATGGCTTGCGTATCCCGCCCATGCCCGCCGATTCGCCGGGCGCCGAGGCCTTTCACACCTCGGTGGATGCCCGGGAGCGCACCACCACGGGGATCTCGGCCTACGATCGGGCCGCCACCATCCAGGTGCTGGTGGACCCGTCGGCCAAGCCCGAGGACCTCACGAGCCCCGGGCACACCTTCCCGCTCCGCGTCCGGCACGGCGGCGTGCTGAGCCGCGCCGCCCGACCCGAGGCCATCGTGGATCTGGCGCGCCTCGCCGGCCTGGCCCCCGGCGGCGTCCTCTGCGACGTCATGAACGCGGACGGCACGCTGGCCCGCCTCCCCGTCCTGCGGCGGTTGGCCGCCCGCCACCGCCTGCCCGTGCTCACCGTAAAGGATCTCATCGGGTACCGGATGCGGCGCGAGGTCGTGGTAAGCCGCACGGCCGAGGCCTGGGTGCCCACCCGGCTGGGCCGGTTCCGGGCGGTGCTCTACCGGAGCGAACTGGACGGCAAGCACCACGTGGTCTTGACCACGGGGGACGTGGCGAACGGGCGGCCCACCCTGGTGCGACTCCACTCCGAGTGCCTCACGGGGGACGTCCTCGGGTCCCTCCGCTGCGACTGCGGCGGGCAGCTCCAGGGGGCCATGGCCCGCATCGCGCGGGAGGGGCGCGGCGCGATCCTCTACATCCGGCAGGAGGGACGCGGGATCGGCCTGGCGAACAAGCTGCGGGCGTACGAGCTGCAGGACCAGGGGCTGGACACCGTGGAGGCCAACGTGCGCCTCGGCTTCGAGCCGGACCAGCGGGACTACGGTGTGGGGGCCCAGATGCTGGTGGACCTGGGCGTGCGCGCCCTCCGCCTCATGACCAACAACCCGCAGAAGATCGTGGGGCTGGAAGGCTACGGGCTCCGGGTGGTGGAACGCGTCCCCATGGAGACCTCCCCCACCACGGAGAACGTCGCCTACCTCCAGACCAAGCGGGACAAACTGGGCCATCTCCTCGGCGTGCCGGTGCGGCCGCGGCGGCGCGCCATGCCCCGCCCCGCCGCCCCGCGCCGCTGAGGCACGGCGCCGGCGTGGGGGGCAGGGTGCGCGGCAGTCGTCGCCGTGTCCGGCCGGCGAGTGGAGCGGCGTCCGGGAGGCGACCCGGCGCGGCCAGGGGCGGCACACGCGTGCAGACGATCCAGGGCAGAGTGTCGGCGGCGGGACGCCGGATCGGCATCGCGGTGAGCCGCTTCAACGCGAACGTCACCGCCCGCCTCCTGGAGGGCGCCCTGGAGGCCCTGCGCGCCCACGGGGCGGCGCCGGAGCACCTCACCGTGGTCCACGTGCCGGGCGCCTTCGAACTGCCCCTGGCGGCCCAGCGGCTGGCGCAGAAGGGAAACGTCCAGGCCGTGATCTGCCTGGGGGCGGTGGTGCGCGGGGAGACCCCCCACTTCGAATACGTGGCGGCCCAGGCCGCGGAGGGGATCGCCGCCGTCTCCCGCGCCTGCGGCCTGCCGGTGAGCTTCGGGGTCATCACCGCGGATACCATGGAGCAGGCCATGGCCCGCGCCGGCGGCGGCATGGGCAACAAGGGCTACGAGGCCGCCGTGGCCGCTTTGGAGATGGCGGACGTGCTGGAGCGGATCTCGTGAGCGAGCTGGGCAAGCGACGGCGGGCGCGCGAACTGGCGCTGGCCCTCCTGTACGAGCTGGAGTTCCACCCGGGCCAGGAGGCCGCCCGCCTGGCCGCCTTCTGGGAGGATCACCCCGCCCCCGCCCCGGCGCGAGACTATGCCGAGACCCTGGCGCGCGGTGTGGTGGACCACCGGGAGGCGCTGGACCAGCTCATCGCCGCGCACGCCGAGCACTGGACGCTGGCCAGGATGCCCTTGGTGGACCGGAACATCCTCCGGCTGGCGGTGTACGAGTTCCTGCATGCGGGCGACGTGCCGGACCTGGTGGCCATCGACGAGGCCATCGAGCTCGCCAAGGCCTACGGCGGCGAGGACTCGGGGCGGTTCGTCAATGGTATCCTGGACCGGATCCGCGCGGCCGCCGCCCGCTGACCGGGGCTGCTGAAAAGGGCCCATCTGCGGCGTTGGCCCGCTCGGGCGCTCGCTGCGGCGTACCAGGAGTACGCCTCACTCGGCCCTTCGCGCGCCGCCTTGCATCTGGGCCCTTTTGAGCAGCCCCTTCAGGCCATCGCGTTGCCAAGCGATGGAATGAGCTTTCGATGAATGCGCTCGACCTTCCGGCGGCGCCGGCGCCCCCCCTGGAGGACCTGGAGGGGGACGCCCTGGCGCTCTTCCAGTTCAGTGACGTGCCGGCCCCCCGGGGCCACCTGGGCACCGTGGACTGGTATCTGTGTGGGGCCGTCTCCCGCCTGCAGGCGTCCGGCCGGTTCACCGCCTCTCCCGGGACGGCCGCCCTCCTCACCCCGCAGGGGAAGTTCCGCGTCGCACGCATCCTGGTCTTCGGCCTGGGGCCGCGCCAAGGGATGTCGCTCCAGACCCTTTACCGGGCCTCCTACGATGCGGCGCAGGCACTGGCGAAGCTGCGCGCCTCCGTTATCCACCTGGACTTGCCCTACCAGGCCTTCCCCCGCCGCAACCCCATGACCCTCCGCAAGAATTTCTTGGAGGGGTTCCTGGCCGAATACCAGCGCCTGCGCCGCACCGAGCCCACCGTGCACGTCCTGCCCCCCCGCGGCCTCGCCCCCGAACCTGCCCCCGCATAGGACGCGAAGGCGGAGACCCCGACACCCGATCTCCCCAGGTGGCCGGTTCGCGGTGGCGCCGTGCCACCGCGCGGCCGCCGGAGGGCGGGCGGCGAGGTCGGAGGTAAGGCGGCGGGGAGGATGCTGGACTGTTTTCAGCGGCCCGTTAGTCGTGGTATTTGCGGAAGGCCAGGGTGGCGTTGGTCCCGCCGAAGCCGAAGGAGTTGGTGAGCGCCACCTCCACGCGTGCGGCCCTGGCCCGGTTGGGGACGTAGTCCAGGTCGCACTCCGGGTCCGGCTCCTCGTGGTTGATGGTGGGAGGGATCAGGTCGTGGTATACGGTGAGGACCGTGGCCACCGACTCCACCCCGCCCGCCGCCCCCAGCAGGTGCCCGATCATGGACTTGTTGGAGGAGACGGCCAGCGAGCGGGCGTGCTCGCCGAACACGTGCTTGATGGCCAGGGATTCCATGGCGTCCCCCACGGGCGTGGAGGTGCCGTGGGCGTTGATGTAGTGGACCTCCTGCGGGCGCACCCCGGCGTCCTGGAGGGCCATCCGCATGGAGCGGAAGGCCCCCTCCCCCTCCGGGGCAGGCTGGGTGATGTGATAGGCGTCCGCCGAGAGCCCGTAGCCGATGATCTCGGCGTAGATGCGCGCCCCCCGCCGACGGGCGCACTCCAGTTCTTCCAACATCAGGA
>DASPOZ010000393.1:0-3194 GCA_035625755.1 Candidatus Sulfotelmatobacter sp. | reverse complement strand
GGCGCCGCTTGGCCTGCCATGACCGGGCGATGGGGTGGGGGTGACGGCACCCGAAATACAGGCGGCAGTTCCTCCAAGCATCCGTCGGGTCAGGCCTCTTGGGCCACGCCGGCGCGGTGATCGGGGCCCGGGCGGCAGAGGCGGGCGGAGCGGAAGAGCCGGGCGCGAGGCGGGGTGAGGGTTTCAGCGGGATGAACTGGAATCGGTTGCAGTGGAAGTGGCGCTTGGCCAGGCAACGCCTGGCCCGCGCAGGGGAGGGGCTGACCCCGCGGGCGCGGAACGGCGCCTCCCACCTGAAGGCCTGCCGCGAGTGCCGGGCCTTGATCCCCCGTTGCTCCCGCACCTGTCCGGAATGCGGGGCCCGCCTGGGCTGGTTCGTGCCCCGGGGGCACCGCACCGGCACCGGCCTCTTCGCCCAGGCCCCGGCCACCGGCGCGCTCCTGGTGACGATCTTCGGGCTTTTTTTGGCCACGTGGCTGGCCACGGGCATGACGCCACAGGGTGGGATGCGCGGCGGGGGCCTCCTCGGGGGGCTCGGCAACATCAGCGGGCGCGTCCTCGTGCGCTTCGGTGCGAACAATTCCGCGGTCTTCGTGAACGGGGAGTACTGGCGCCTCGTCACCGCCATATTCCTGCACGCCAGCATGATGCACGTTCTGTTCAATGCGGCCGCCCTCTATAACCTGGGGGTGCAGGTGGAGTCGGTGTACGGGTGGGCGCGCACCCTGATTCTGTTCCTGGGGGCGGGGGTGGCCGGCAGCCTGGCCTCCGTGATGTTCAACGGCTTCTATCTGGTGGGGGTGGGCGCCTCGGGGGCGATCTTCGGCCTGATCGGGGTGATCGCCGTCTTCGGATACCGGCGGGGCGGGGCCTTTGGCCGGGGGGTGACCCAGGTCGCCGTCCGCTGGGCCGCCTACAGCTTGGTGTTCGGGTTCCTGCTGGGGGCGGACAACGCGGCCCACATTGGAGGCCTCATCGGCGGCGCCGCCCTGGCCCTGCTGGTGCCCCCCGAGCGCGCGCGGGTCGCGCACCTGTGGGACCGCGCCGGCGTGGCGGCCGCCGCCCTGGTGCCGATCGCCTTCGCGTTCGTCATCCTGCACAGCTAGCCGCATGCACCCGGGGCGCAGCGCCCCGGACCCCTCGGTCCACAAACCCGGTGACGCCCTCGCCCCGGCGGCCCGCCCCGCGGGACATGCAGATCATCTCCGGGTCCCCGGTCCGGCCTCCGCCGGGACCGTGAGCGTAGCGATCACGTGGGAAGCACTGGGATGAGGCCATGGCTTTTTTACGGACCCGGTGTCTTCTGCCGCCCGCGCCCATAGGCGCGTGCGGTCACTTCATGCACCCTATCTGGTCCCCTGTACGCCTGCGGGGACCGGAGGGGTACTGGCCGGAAGCATGTTCAGGAGGATCCTGGTCCCGCTGGATGGTTCAGCGCTGGCAGAGGCGGTCTTGCCGCAGGCGATGGAGCTGGCCCGGTTGCACGGGGCGGAGGTGGTGCTCCTTCGCGTGGAATCGGCCCCCGACTATGCGGTGGCGCAGGCCGCCGAGGAGGCCCAACATTACCTGGGGGACGTGGCCGCCTCCTTGCGGGAGGCCCGCGTGCGGGTTTCCACGATGGTGGTCCTTTCCGGGGACACGGCTGGGGAGATCCTGGTGCAGGCCGAGCTGACCGCTGCGGATCTCATCCTCATGTCGACGCACGGCCGCTCGGGGGTGGGCCGGTGGATGCTGGGGAGCGTGGCCGAGAAGGTCCTCCGGGCCGCCGTCACCCCTGTCTTGTTGGTGCGCGTGCCGTCCCCCAGGCGCTCCGCGAGCCGGCGGGACTGAAGGGGGTGCCGCACGGCGTGGCGATCCTCCCCGGGTTGCGACGGCTCACCATCGAGAAGGATCGCCGCCGATGACCTGGGCGGAGAGACGCCGGGCCATCAACACCATTCTGACGGGAAAAAGAGGCGCACAGGGATGAGCCAACTCGATGCGGCCAGGACAGGGAATTTTATGTCCAGTTTCCTCATGCCCCGTTCACAACATGACGTAAACCTGTGGGTCGTCCCGCTGAAGATGTCCGTGGGGGCTGTGCTGTTGTTCGCCCTCACCATGATCCCCGACACTCTGGCGGCCTATAACGTCATCCACCTCCCCTACTGGTTCACCATGGGGGGCATCGACGACGCCCGGGCCATCCTGGGCGCCATGATGGGGTGCGTCAGCACGGTCCTGGCGTTGATCTTCTCGGTGGCCTTGCTGGTGCTGTCCATGGTGGCCACCCTGTTCGGGCCGCGGTTGCTGTACCGATTCGTCCAGGACCGGGTCACCCAGGCGACCATCGGCCTGTTCATGGGCGCGTTCATCTATGTCTTTCTCGTATTCCTGGTGACCCACCAGGACTCCACGAGCACGTTCATCCCCCAAGTGTCGCTGATTACAAGCTGGTTCGTGGTCCTGGCGGCATTCAGTTTTCTCGTCTATTACAGCCATCGCGTGGCCGTCTCCATCCAAAACCCGGATGCGGTGGCCCGCATCGTGGACGATTCTCGCCGCGAACTGCACCTCGCCAACAGGCGGGCTCCCGGTGAAGGCCGCGGCGAACCCGTCACCCCTGGTCTCATCCAGCGGCAGATGGCCGAGGGCGGGGTCGTGAGGAGCAGCACGGGCGGCTACGTGCAGGAGATCGAACACCAGCGGCTGGTGGCCGCGGCGGCCGAGGCGGATGCCGTCATCCACGTCCTGTTCAGGCCCGGTCAGTTCGTCTTCGAGGGCGAGCCCCTGGCCTGCGTCTGGCCGGAGCCCCGGCTGGCTTCGCTGGCGCAGCCCATCGGGAAGCACGTGAAGATCGGGCGTCACCGCATCCTCAAGCAGGACAGTGAATTCGGCATCGCACAGATCGTCGAGATCGCCATTCGGGCCTTGAGTCCCGCAGTCAACGACACCTTTACGGGCATGGCCTGCGTGGATTGGCTGGGGCAGACCTTGATGATCCTGGCCGAGGCGCCGCAGGGCGGCGGCTGCTGGTACGACTCCGACGGCCATCTGCGCGTGCGGCAGCGCGAGTTGAAGCTCGCGCGGCTCGTCAAGCAGGCCTTCGATCAAGTTCGCCAGGCCGGGGCGGACAACCCCGCCATCCTGATTCGCCTGTTGAACACCATCGGGCGGATAGCTCCCAGATTTCCGGACGGGGAGGGACGCACCGC
>DASPOZ010000392.1:0-2193 GCA_035625755.1 Candidatus Sulfotelmatobacter sp. | reverse complement strand
CGTCTTCATCATTTGCGTCCCCACGCCGCTCCGCCGGGCGAAGGAGCCCGACATCTCCCATGTGCTGGCGGCCATCGAGACCATTGCCGGCCACCTGCGGGCGGGCCAATTGATCGTGCTCGAGAGCACGACGTATCCGGGCACCACCGAGGAGATCCTCCTGCCCGCGGTCGAGTCCGCCGGATGGAAGGTGGGGGTGGAGGTGTTCGTGGCCTTCTCCCCCGAGCGGGTTGACCCGGGCAACAAGGCGTACCCCACGCGGGAGATCCCCAAGATCGTGGGCGGGGTCACCGCGGCCTGCACGGAGATGGCGCGCGTGCTGTACTCCCAGGTGGTGTGCCGGGCCATCCCGGTGGCCTCGCCCAAAGTGGCCGAGATGGCCAAGGTCCTGGAGAATACCTATCGCAGCGTGAACATCGCGCTGGCCAACGAATTCGCCCTGATCTGTCGCCGCCTGGGGATTGATCCGTGGGCCGTCATCGAGGCGGCCGGCAGCAAACCCTTCGGGTTCACCCCCTTCTACCCGGGGCCGGGGATCGGCGGACATTGCATCCCGGTGGACCCGCTCTACCTCTCCTGGAAGGCGCGCGCGGCGAACTACGAGCCCCGCTTCATCGCCCTGGCGGATGAGATCAACCGGGCCATGCCCCGGCACGTCATCGATCTGGTGGCCGAGGCCCTCAACAACGTCGGCAAGTGCCTCCGGGGATCCCGCATCCTCGTCCTGGGTGTGGCCTACAAGCGGGGCATTAATGACGTGCGCGAGTCCCCGGCCCTGGAGATCCTCGAGGGTCTGCTCCGTGGCGGCGCCCTGGTGGCGTACAGCGACCCTCACGTCCCCTCCCTGGCGTTGAACGGGGCGCAGTGGTGGAGCCGGGAACTGGACGCGGCCACGTTGGCCGTGCAGGACTGCGTGGTGATCGTCACGGACCACGCCGAGGTGGACTATCAGGCCGTGGCGGACCACGCGCCGTTGGTGGTGGACACGCGAAACGCCACGCGGCACGTGCTGGACCCCCACGCCACCATCGTGCACCTGTAGGTGCAGCCGCCCGCAGGGTCGTCCGCGAGCGGGCGCACCGTCCGCGAAGGATACGTTGCGGTCAAGATGGCAGCCCTGCCTCCGCAGTGTTGAATCTGGAGGGATCAGACATGGACAGCAGCGTGCCCGGCCACGAAGCCGGCGCCGACGGCTGGACGGGGACCGATCGGCTCGTTCCGCTGACAACCGAGGAGCGCCCCTGGGGCCACTCGACGGTCCTCGTGGAAGGGCCGCGCTACTGCATCGAGCGGCTGCAGATGCCCCCAGGCCAGCGGATGGGCATCCAGATGCACTACCACCGGAGCGAGCATTGGGTTGTGGTGGCAGGGACGGCGCGAGTACGCGTGGGGGACCGGGAGGTGTACCTCCACCCCAACCAGAGCACCTTCGTCCCTCCGGCCACGCCGCACCGGGTGGAGAACCCGGGGAGCGTCCCGCTGGTCCTGATCGAGATTCGGACGGGGGAGTACCTGCAGGAGGATGACCCCCTCCACGCCCAGCCTGCCGATGGACGGGCGCCGTCCCCCCCCGAAGGTCCGGTGGAGGCGGCCGCGGAGGGCTATGTGGAACGCAAGGCGTACGGGGGGTCACGCTTGGTGCGCATGCCGTCGAACCCCGCCATCGGCGAGGGGTCAGGCGGCCGGGGCGGGGACCGCCCGGCCCTGCGGCCATGATCGGCCGAACGGTGGGACACCCGGCCGGGTGGGCGCCGGCCGACCGGGAGGATACGCCGGGCGGCCCGACGCCATCGATCCCATGGAGTGGTCCATGCGGGCGTTGATCAGCGGGGGAGCCGGTTTCATCGGCTCCCACCTGGCGGAAGAACTGCTCCGCCGCGGCCATCGGGTGGCCCTGTTGGATGACCTCTCCACAGGCGCCCGTGAAAACATCGAGCACCTGGTGGCGCGCGAGGACGTGCGGTTCGTCAAGAGCACCGTGCTGGAAGAAGGTATCGTCCGCTCCCTGGTGGACGAGGCGGACGTGGTCTTCCACCTGGCCGCCGCCGTGAAGCTCCGATCGCTCAGCGAGCATCCGGTGCGCAGCCTCCAGGTGAACGTGCGAGGCACCGAGACGGTCCTGCAGGCCTGCTGCCGGGCCGGCCGAAAGGTGATCGTGGCCTCCAGCGGCGAGGTGTACGGGCGGAACGGCGA
>DASPOZ010000391.1:0-7433 GCA_035625755.1 Candidatus Sulfotelmatobacter sp. | reverse complement strand
TTCACCGCCAGCACGGCGATCCAGCCCCCGACAAGCTTGGAGACGTTGTGGTCGATGCCCGGATACTGGCCGTACCCTTCCACGATGCCCTGGGCGCAGAAGGGCTGCCACACCACGGCCATGTCCAGCTCGCCCGTCTGGAGGGCCTTCTGGTAGTTGGCCCCGCCGCCCATCACGTTCACCACCTTGAGCTGCTTGTAGTCCAGGCCCTGCTCCTCCACGGAGGCGACGAACTTCAGCCACGAGATGGACCCGGCGCCCACGCCGATCTTCTTCCCCTCCAGGTCCTTCCACGAATTCACGGCCACGCCCTTGCGCACCATCAGGCAGTCGTTCCCGGCCCCCAGCCCGGCCACGCCCACGAGGGACTTGGCGCCGCCGGCCACCGCCAGCGTGATGTCCTGCGGGCCGAAGGCGGCCAGCTCCAGGTCGCCGCTGGCCAGGGCCGTGCGCGCGTCGGCGAAGCGCTGGAACATCACCTGCTCGATCTGGATGTTGTACTTCTTGGCCTCGTCCGGCAGCAGGTAGAGCGGCGAGAGGGCTGGCACGTTCAGCATCCCCTGCCGCACCTTCAGGGGCCCCGGCAAGGGCTTGCGGATGTCCTCGGCCGCCCGGCCCGCCGCCGCGCCCGCCAGGAGGCAGGCCACCACCGCCAACGCCACGCACGTCCATCGCCCTTTCATCGCACCCTCTCCTGCGCCCCCTCCTCACGGGGCGAGCGCTCGCCTCTCCGGCCCGGGTGGGCGACGTGGCCCTCCCGGGCGCCCTTCTACGCGTGGGTATCATATCGCCCCCAGGGGAATTCACCAACATTTTCTGGCTCGTCTCCCGAGCGCGCCTCTGCGGAAACCCGAATGCTGTTCCCAGAGGAAAAGGTTCAGGCGGGGCACGACCGCTCGACCAAATCCCCCCGTCCCCCCCTTTGCCAAAGGGGGGCGAAGGGGGGATTTTGCAAAGGCGGCGAGGGAGGATTTCAGCTGGTGGACGGCCGAGGGGTCTTTCCGGAGGGCGGACGTGGAGAAGATGGATCGTGCTGGCGGGGCGGGGGTGGGTGATGGCGGTGTCTGGCTTTCGCGATCACGCCCCGCCGCATTCGAGAGAGCAGTCTTCAATGATCTGCGGCGGGATCGTTCCTTTTCCCTGACCATCGCGGCGCGGGCCGGAGCGGCGGGCCACGGCATTCGCAGTAAGCGAGAGGTAGCGGGCGTCGGCCAGGACCAGGCGCTCGGCCAGGGGCCAGGCGAACGTCGCCAGATGCGCCTCGCGGAACCGCTCGGCGGCCCGCTCCGCCACCTCGGCTTCCGCCTCCTGCCCGCGGGCCCGCGCATACGCCAGCTTCAGGCATAGATAGCCCAGGAAGCCCGCCTCCACGGCCAGGTGGTCCGGCGCTTCCTCGGTCTGCGGCTGGAACGCGAACGCCTCGTAGAACGCCATGATGTCGCCGAGGATGCGGCCCGGGTCCTCCATCCCCCGATAGGTGACCTCGCGCGGCGACACCGCGCCACCGGGGCCGAAGAGGGCGAGGTAGCGGCCCTCGGCCGCCTCCGCGCGGGCGGCCTCGGCGGCGGCCCCGGCCTCGGGATCGGAGGCCTCGCGCGCCAGCGCCTCCACCTCCTGCCGCCACCCCTCCCGCGGCCGCTCCAGCAGCAGGCCCAGCAGGCGCCACGCCGCGGCGTCCCGCAGCAGGGCGGCGACGCGGGGCTCGCGCATCTCGCCGGCCGAGACCTCGCTCATCGCTTCGCCTCCACCACGATGGGGATCCAGCCCGTGCGCATCTTGCGGGACCCGGCCTCCTGCTGCGATCCCTCCCACACCGCGAACGCCACCTGGGAGCGCTTCCCCGGGCCGAGACCCTCGGGGAGACCGCGCGAGATCACCACCGACCAGCCGGCCTCGGTCCGCCGGCCCCGCCCGGCGGAACCGGCTGCCGGCGCCGGGCTCAGCGTGCCCGGCCCCTCCGCGATCAGGTCCTGAACCGGCCGCTCGCGCGGCCCGGCCATCGGGTTGCCCAGGGCCCGGGCCGGCGAGTATCGGGCCTCCATCTCCCGCTGGGCCTGGGGGTCCTTCTCCAGCGGGGCCGCCTGGAAGGGATAATGGTCCACGGCCGCACCCGGGTAGAGGTCCTTGATGGCGTCCCCTCGCCCATCCACGACGGCCTGCCACGAGGCGCGCCAGAAGGTGATCTCCACCGGCTTGCCCTTCTCGCCCATGAACGGCCCCGGCATCTCGGCCGTCACCTTGGCGGGGAACTGCACGGCGCAGGCATCGCTGAAACGGGCCGGGCCCGGCAGGTCGTTCTTGGTCGGGTCCGTCCAGTCCAGGCGCAGGGCGATCCGGGTGCCGTCGGTGATGGCCCGCACCCGGACCTCGGCGGTGGTGGGCTTGAGGAGCCGCGGCTCCATCAAGTCCTGGGGAAGCAGCGCCGCCGGGTGCACGGGCACATCCTGCCACGCGGCATCGTTCGGATCCGACGGCAGGCTGGCACGCCCGACCACCACGACCTCGGCGGTGGAGGTGGGCGGCGCCTTCTGGCAGGCCAGGGGAACCAGGAGCGCCAGGAGCAGCAGCGGAACGGATCGCAGCGAACTTCGCATGGGCCCCTCCGTCACGGGCAGTTGGTCCGGACGACCCCGTACTTGTTGTCCACGGCCGGCAGGGTGTAGATCGGCTCCCGCATCGGCACGCGGACGATCTCCTTCCGGCCCTCGTCCAGGCCCATCACCGTGTCCCCCTGGCGCCGCCAGCGGGGGATGACACGCTCCGTGCAACCGAAGAGGCCGAGCAGGCCGGCCAGGTCCGGGTCCTTGGCCGCGGCGCGGTAGGTGGCGATGGCCTGCGCCGCGCCGGGGCCGAACATCTGGTGCAGGAACGGGAGCGGCGCGTGGATCGGCGGGATGTAGTACACGTTGGGCTCCAGGCCGAACTGCGGGAACAGGGGCAGGGCCACCTTCTTCACATGGACCAGGTAGTCGATGGGGTTGTCCGCCTGCGCCTTCTCCGGCCGCGAGATCCACCCGGCCAGGCGGATCTTGCCGATGCAGTTGACGAAGCACTGGGGCTGCAGGCCCGCCTCCATCTTGGGGAAGCAGGCGATGCACTTCTCCGAGGTCCCGGTCATGGGGTTGAAGAAGACCTTCTTGTACGGGCACCCCTTCACGCACTCCTGGTAGCCCCGGCAGCGCCCCTGGTCCACGAGGACGATCCCGTCCTCGGGCCGCTTGTAGATGGAGCCGCGGGGGCACGATGCCAGGCAGGCCGGATAGGTGCAGTGGTTGCAGATGCGGGCCAGATAGAAGAACCACGTCAGGTGGGGCACCGTGAGGTTGGCCCCGTTCTCGATCTGTCCCGCGCAGTCGTCCTCGCCCACGTTGGGATTGGCGTAATCCATCTCGTCCGGCCGCCAGCCCAGCACGCGGGAGCCCGGCGGGGCCGCCTCGAAGATGGTGCGCCCCTGGTAGGCGCCCCCCTCCCAGCTCTGCGCCCCGAGCTCCTTCAGGAGCTTCAGGTCCCAGCCCAGGGGGTAGAAGCCGTAGGGCTTGCTCTCCACGTTGTTCCAGAGCATGTACTCCTGCCCCTTGCCCGACGTCCAGGTGGTCTTGCAGGCCAGGGTGCAGGTCTGGCACGCGATGCACTTGTTGATGTCGAAGACGGCGGCGAACTGCCGCTTGGGGCGGGCCTCGGGGTACCAGTAGGACATCTCCCGCCCGATCTGCCAGTTGGAGACGCGCGCCATGGCCTGCCTCGCTTTCTGCTACGACCTGCCCTTCGTGGGATCGCCGCCCAGGAACCCCCCCGCCAGGTACTGCTTCATCTCCTCGCTCTCGTAGCGGGGGCGCAGGCCCAGGGCGGCGGGGCGCCACAGGCCCTTGCCCTCCAGTCCGCCGGCCTCGGCCCTCGTGATCTTCACGATGGATTCGCGGGGGGCGCCGGTGGGGCAGTGCACGTCCGGCAGGAAGCCCTTCCCCACGGCCTGGCCGAAGAGCCCCTTGCGCACCAGCGAATCGGTCATCCAGGTGGGCTTCAGCCAGCCCCGCGTGGCGGACTGGTGCGAGCCCGAACGGAACATGGCCTGGTAGTTGGTCCGCGGGTTCTTGGCCAGGCCGTCCGGCCGCGTGGCCTGGCCCTCGTGGGATCCGGGCGTGGCCCCGTACATGTTGAACCACATGCGCGTGACCCCGCGGGGCGTGCCGGGATAGTAGCGGGCGCGGCAGAGCAGGCGGGCGAAGGCGTAGTCCTTCTCGTTCTTCTGCCAGCCCCGGAAGGGGCGGTCCGCCGGGTCCGAGTCCACCCAGACGTAGTCGCCGTCCTCCACGCCCAGGGCCTTGGCGTCGGCGGGGTGGATATCCACGTAGCCCTCGGCCACGAAGGGCGACCGCTTGTCGTGCCGGTACAGGTCCCCGAAGGGGCCGAAGAGCACCGCCACCATGTCGGTATCGATGGGCATGGTGTGGGCGCCGTGCCGGTACTTGGGGGTGTGGAAGATGAACTTGTAGCCGTCCTTGGCCAGGGGGTGGGCCGACTGCTTGGCCTCGGCCCAGGTCTTCACCACGTTGCGCCCCTGGCGCGTCTCCCCCGAGAGGTCCGAGAGGGCGACCCCGTAGGCCTCCGGGCCGGCCGGGCGGAGCGCCTCGTGCTTGGGCGCCACGATGATGTTCGGCTCGTAGAAGGTGGAATCCACCGGCTCTCGGTGCACCGGGAGGTTCTCGCCGGCCTCGATGAACTCGTCCTCCTCGCGGTAGAACTCCAGCCGCCCGCTCTTGGTGTACCAGGGGCGGGAGTCGGTCACCTGCTCGTAGCCCACCGCCTTCGGGTTCGTCCGGTTGAGCATGATGGCGGGGACGCCCTGCACGGCCTTGGCCTCCAATTCCTGGATCCGGTAGCCCACGGTGTTGCTGGAGTGGTCCAGGATGCGCTGGAGGTACACCTCCGTGCGGCCCTCGCGCACGAACTTCCAGCAGTCGGCGAAGCGCTTGTCCTTGGTGGCGTCGGCCAGCTTCTCCCCCACCGTGGCCAGGACCTCGATGTCCCCGATGGTGCCGAAGGTGCGCTTGAGCGGCGTGCGCGGGAAGATGGAGAGGAACGGGTTGGTGACGGAGGCCGTCATGTCGGGGTGCTTCATCTCGCACCAGGCGTCCACGGCGAACACCACGTCGGCCCACTCGCACGAGGTGGACCACCACCACTCGTTGACCGCGATCAGCTCGATCCGGGGGAGGACGTTGATCACGGTGTTGTAGTGCCACTTGACGTTGCCCAGGATGGAGTTGGCGTTGGCGAACCAGAGGGACTTGGTGGGCGTGGGGATGTGGGTGGAGCCCGTGAGGAGCTTGTTGCCCACCCGCAGGGGATGGTCTTCGTGGTTGTAGTAGTGGGCGGACTCGGGCCGCCAGTACTGCCTCGGCCGCGCCGGCTTGGCCGGGTCCAGCTCCAAGTCGAAGGGGTTCTCGTTGATGTACTGGGGGACGCCGTTGAAGAGGGCCACGCGGTAGTTCCCGGCGTAGGAGCCCACGTTGCCCGTGACCTTGCCCACGTTGCCCGTGAGGGCGGCCAGCAGGAAGATGTCCCGGTCCTTGTTGTCGTTGTTGAAGAACTGGTTGGGGCCCATGCCGATGGCGAAGAGGGTGGTGCCGGGCGCCGCGGCCAGGTGGCGCGCCAGGGCCTCCACGGCGGCGGCCGGGGCCCAGGTCATCTCCTCCACGGTCTTGGGGTCGAAGTGGGCCGCGTACTCCTTCACCAGGTCGAAGACCGGGCGGCAGCGGACCTTCTTGCCGTCCTTGAGCGTCACCTCCACCGCGCCCTCCAGCAGGGGGTCCCCCACCGGCGATCTCCCGCCCACGCCGTCCCGGGTGAGGGGGCGCGGGGCCCGCGCGGCCCGGTCCCAGAAGACGAAGTCGCCCCACTCGGCCCGCAGCTTCTCGGGGATCAGGATCTCGCGCTGCTGGCCCGGCGGCGGCTCCCGCTCCCCCTCCTGGAGGACGCGGGTCTGGTTGGAGAGCGCGGCCGGCCCCGTCCCGAAGGCATCGGCGGCGCGCAGGTACTTCAGCGTGTCCATCCGCACCAGGATCGGCAGGTCGGTCCAGCGCCGCACGTAGTCGGCGTCGTAGAGCTTCTCGCGCAGGATCACGTGGGCCAGCCCCAGGGCCAGGGCCGGCGTGGTGCCCGGGCGCACCACGATGGCATCGTCCCCCTTGCTGGAGGTGGCCGAGTACTCGCAGGCGATCACCACCACCCGGGTGCCCTTGAGGCGCGCCTCCGTCAGCCAGTGGGCGTCGGGCATCTTGGTGGTGATCCAGTTCATGCCCCACACCACCACCGTCTTGGCGTGCTCCACGGCGTGCAGGTCGAACTCCACCGTCTGCTGCCCGGTGACCATGGGATGGCCGGGGGGCAGGTCCGTGTGCCAGGAGTAGTTGTCGAACCCCTTGGCGCCCAGGGCCTTGTCGGGGCCCAGCTTGCGGATGGCCGCGTCCAGCAGGGCCATGGAGTTGGCCAGCCGGTACATGCCGAAGACGCGGGTGAGCCCCAGGAGCGGCATGCCGCCCCGGAACTTGAGGACCTGCGTCCCCGCCCCCTGCGTGGCCTTGACGGTCACCTCGTCGTAGCCCTGCTCCCGCAGCCGCCGCTGCCCCTCCTCGCCGCTGTAGGTCTCGGCGATGTTCTTGAGGGCGGCCGCCACGATGGCGGCCGCCTGGTCGTGGGGCATGCGCACCCACTCGTCCCGCGCGCGCTGGAAGTACTCGGCGGGCGGGCGGCCGTCCTTGCCGCGGGGGAAGCCTGCCTCCACCCATTTCTTGTAGCCGGCCCGCACCATGCACTGGCCCAGCCGGCGATCGCCGTAGAAGCGCCGGGTGAGAGCGAGGCCCTTCTGGCAGATCCGGGGGTCCCACCGGTGGGTGGCGCGGTTCCCGTGCAGGTCGCTGGCCTCGCCGTAGCGCATGGTGGGGCCGATGCGGGTGACGACCCCCGAGCGGACGTAGGCGTTGAGCAAGCAGTTGTGGGTGTCGTTGGGGGCGCACAGGAAGGTGAAGGTGGAATCGTACTTCCACAGGTCGCGGTAGACGCGCTCCCAGTCGCGGTTCGGGTAGGCGGCCAGCGGGTTCTCGATGGCCTCCAGCCCCCAGGCCCGCTGGGCCGAGGCCACCAGGGCGCCGAAGCCGGCGGCGCCCGCCGCCGCCAGGAACTCTCGCCGGCCGATCTCACGAGGGCTCATTGTGCCGCCTCCCAGGTGCGCACGTGCGTGACGATGGATTCGATCTCGGGCCCGGACAGGCCCGGCCGGACGCTGGAGGGGTTCGCGAACCCCTCCATCTCGGTGCCGCGGCGCCCGCGCCGGACGGTCTCCACCAGGTAGGTGTCGCTGGCGTTGGCCAGCAGGACCTGGTTGTTCAGGGCCGGGCCTTCTTTCCCCTCGCCCTTCGTCCCGTGGCAGGCCG
>DASPOZ010000390.1:0-2334 GCA_035625755.1 Candidatus Sulfotelmatobacter sp. | reverse complement strand
CCGCCGCCTCGTCCGGGTTGGCCAGGGTGTACCGGGTGGCCCGCACCAGGGCCACCAGGAACCGGCGGACCGTCTCCGGGCGGGCGTCCAGCATCCGCTGGTGCACGATTACCGCGTTGCTGTACATGGGCATATACTCGGCGAAACGGAAGCTCACCATGGTCTTGCCGGCCTTTTGGAGGGCCTTGGCGAACAGGATGTCCTTGTCGAAGAAGCTCAGGGTCACCGTGATCTGGCCGGACGCTAGCATGGGAAGGCGGGCCGGCGCGTCCATGGCCGCCATCTTCACCTTGTTCACGTCGAAACCGGTCTTCTCGGCCAGGGCCGGGAGCATGAGGCTGCACACATCGCCGGGGGGATTGCCCAGCACCTTCCCCTCCAGGTCCTTGGGCCTGCGCACGTTGCCCTCCTGAACGGCCGAGTAGGAGGCGCACAGTTCCTGCACGAAGTAGCCCATGACGATGCGCAGGTGCTCCCCCTCGGCGTTGGCCACGATGAGGGGGGTGGGATGGAAGAAGCCCACATCCAGGACGTTGGTCACCACGCGCTTCGCCGTATCCCCGGAGCCGTAGCCCCGCGTGACGGTCACATCCAGGCCCTGCTCCGCGAACCATCCCTTCTCCGCCGCCACGAAGAAGGGGGCGTGGTAGCCGCTGACGGTGAAATCCAGCCCCACGCGTATCTTCTCGGCGGCCGCCCCGGGACGGGCCAGGCCCCCCGCCAGCGCCGCCACCCCGACGATCAGCCAGGTTCTCCTCCGCCCGCGGTATCGCATGGCCCCTCCTCTTCTGCCGGGCGCCTGGCCCGGCGCCGCCGGGTCATCAGGGATGACGTCGCTGCGTCTCCAGCGACCCGGTCGGCCGCGGGGGCGGCAACGAAGAGCGGGAAGACTGGGCCGCCCACCGCGGCCCCAAAAACACACACGCCGGGAGCTACGTGCGCAGGCTCCCGGCGTCGCCGCCGCCGACCGCTCTCCCTCTCAGCCGTCCCAAACCGCGCCTCCCCTGTGATTCGGGGCGTTGCATCCGGAGTATCGCTACCGGGCGGGAGAAGAAAGATGCATCGTCACCTGCCCCACACGTCCCCTACCCCACATGTCCGTCGCACCCACGGTTGCCCGCGGCGCCTCAACCGTGCGGCGTTGGTCGCCACAGGTGGGCTCGGCCGAGGTCACGCGGACCAGAGGGAGTGGAGCCGTTCGTCAGCGGAGGAGTCGCCGCGATGGACACCGCCATGCCCTGAATCTCTGGTCGGGCTCTGCCCGGCACCCAAAGAACAAGCGCCGGGGCTGCGTTCGCAGACACCCGGCGCCACGACCATAGGCCAGCTCCTGTTCCTCAGCCCCACACATCAGACCCGGAACGGCCTCCGTCAGCCACTCCGGTTCAAGTGGTTCCCTCTGTAGCAAAGTCACTGAGCGATGTCAACAATCCTCGTGCCTGAACGAGCCCCGGTAGCCGGCGACGGCTCCTGGAACTTTCGCCAGGGAATCCATTTGTTCTAGGGCGTTATGAACTTGTCGGTGATCTCGGGGATGGGCTTGCCGGCCACGACGTCCTTGACGATGCCCTTGACCTTGGTGGCCACCTCCGGCGGGACGTTGCGGATGTCGGAGATCTCCAGGCCGTTTCCCACGGTCATCTCGTAGTAGCCGGTGCGCTCGCCCTTCAGGATGCGGCCCACCACCTCTTTGTAGGGGACCACGAAGTGGGCGTTGAGGGAGGCGGTGAAGAGCTTGGGGGCCAGGTCCCACTTCTCCGTCTGGTGGGTGGTGAGCAGCACGGGCCTCGGGGTGGCCTTGGCCGCCTCGATGACGCCGTACTGGCCGTAGTTGACGAAGATGATGATGAAGTCCACCCCGGAGTTGATCTGGGCCTCGGCGGCCTGCCGGGCCTTCACCGGGTCGTTGAAGTCGCCCACGTGCGTGTAGACCAGTTCGGCCTTGGGGTTGTACTCCTTGATGGCCATCTGGATGGCGTTGGTGTTGGCCACGGAGTCCGGGATGCGGACCCCGGCGACGTAGCCGATCTTGTTGCTCTTGGTGGTCAGGGCCCCCAGCGCCCCCAGGATGTAGAAGCCCCGGAACCACTTCCGGCTCATGGTCCAGAAATTGGCGGGCGTGTTGGGCAGGCGGCCGGAGGCCTCCTGGATGAACACCACATTCGGGAACAGGGGGGCGAGCTTCAGCGAGATGGTGGGAAACTGACCCCCGTGATAGGCGACGATATCGTAACCCGCGTTGATGTACTCCCGGGAGATGCGCTCGGCGTCGGCCACGGCCACGTTCTCGGAGTGGGAAACCTGCAGGTCATAGGTCTTGCCCGCCTCCTGGAG
>DASPOZ010000389.1:0-2567 GCA_035625755.1 Candidatus Sulfotelmatobacter sp. | reverse complement strand
ACTGGGGCCCGACCCTTCCCACGGTATACCGCGGGCCCTACGAGTACAGCTCGCCGGAGGTCCCGGAGGACTACCTCCCCCAGGCCCGGCGGCTGGCGGGCGCGGCGGCGCCGGCCCACTAGCCCATGGCTCCACGAAGCCCTCTGAGGGGAAACGCCCGCGCCGACGCCGCCGTGGGGGTGCACCGCATGGCGGTCCTCACCGCCGGGGCCACCCTGGCGCTGATCTTCGTCGGGGGCGTGGTGACGAACACCGGCTCCGCCCTGGCGGTGCCCGATTGGCCCACGACCTTCGGCTACCCGATGTTCCTCTATCCGTGGTCCCGGATGGTCGGCGGCATCCTCTACGAGCACGGCCATCGGCTGATCGGCTCCCTGGTGGGTGTCCTGACGGTGGCGCTGGCGGTGGGCCTCTGGCGCGCGACCCTGCCGCGCCGGGTGCGCGTGCTGGGCCTGATCGCGGTGGCGGCGGTGATCGCCCAGGGGGTCCTGGGGGGTCTCCGCGTGGTGCTGCTGCAAAACACGCTGGGCGTCGTGCACGGCGTACTGGCGCAGACGTTCTTCGCCTTGATCGCGGCCCTGGCGGTGCTGACGTCGCGGGAGTGGGCCGAGGCGCCCCTCGGCGGGCCCGTGGCCGGCGGCGCGGCGCTGCGACGCCTTTCGTGGCTGGCCCTGGGCCTGATCTACCTGCAGGTCGTCCTGGGCGCCGTCGTGACGCACCAGGGCCTTGGGCTCCACGTGCATCTCATGGTGGGGGGTTTGGTGGCCGTCCTGGTGCTCTGGCTGGCCGCGCGGGTCTTGGGGTCACACGGGGACCGGCGCGCCATCGCGCGCCCCGCCCGACTGCTGGCCGGGCTCGTGACGGTGCAGCTCTTCTTGGGCCTGGGGTCTTACCTGAGCCGGTTCACGGCATGGGGTCCGGCCATGCCGGCCTCGGCGGCCCTGGCGTTCCCGCTCGTGCACCGCCTCGGGGGCGCGCTCCTGCTGGGGACCGCGCTGGTGCTGGCCTTGCGCACCGCTCGCCTGGCGGGGTCACGCCAGCCGACGGCGGGCGGGGGACGGATCCTCGATGAGGTGCCCGCATGAATGCCGGGGGCGAGGCCGTGGGCAGTACGCCGGCCGGCCCGGGGCGCCGGCCGGCGGATTTCCTGGCGCTGATGAAGCCCCGGGTGGTCCTGATGGTGCTGGTGACCGCCGCCGTGGGCTTCTACCTCGGTTCCCCGGGGCGGCCCGACCTGCTGCGGCTGCTGCACACGCTGCTGGGGACGGCCCTGGCCGCGGCGGGGACCATCGCCCTGAACCAGTACCTGGAGCGCGACGGCGACGCCCTGATGGAGCGGACGCGCCTGCGGCCGCTCCCCGCCGGCCGCCTGCGCCCCATCGAGGCGCTGGCCTTCGGGGTGGCCATCACGGCCGCCGGGCTCGCCTACACCGTCCTTGCGGTGGATGCGCGTACCGCCATGGTCACGGCAGTCACGGCGGGCAGCTATCTGTTCCTCTACACGCCCCTCAAGCGCGTGAGCACGCTGTGCACCTTCGCCGGCGCGATCTCGGGCGGCCTGCCGCCGGTGACGGGCTGGGTGGCGGCGCGGGGAGAGTTCGGCCCCGGCGCCTGGACCCTGTTCGCCATCCTGTTCCTCTGGCAGATCCCCCATTCCCTGGCCATCGCCCGGCTGTACCGCGAGGACTACGGGCGCGCCGGCATCCACCTGCTCCCGGTGGTGGATCCGGACGGGGCCAGCACCGGCCGGCATGTGCTGAGCCACTGCCTGGCGCTCCTGGCGGTGGGTCTCCTCCCCACGTTTCTGGGCCTGACGGGCCCGCTCTACTTCATGGCCGCGCTCGGAATGGGGGCCGCGTTTCTCGCCTGCGGGATTGCCCTGGCCAGGTCCTGCACCCGCGAGGCCGCCCGGCGGCTGGTGCTGGTATCCCTGGTGTATCTCCCGGCCCTGCTGGGGTTCATGGCCGTGGACAAGGTGACTTTCTGAGGCATGAGCAATGAGGGATGGGGGATGAGGACCGGGGGGGCTCTTGGGTCCGCTCATCCCCCGTGCCTCAGGCCTCGTTGCTGAGCGAGCGATGCCGGTCCTCGAGACGATCCAAGAGGAGCTGACACAGATCCCGCCGGCGGTCCCGCCGGACGGGAGCGGGGACGGGGGCGCGCCCCCGCCGCCCGCGGCGTGGGCACCCGCGGTCAGCAACGCCCGCCTCGGCATGCTGGTTTTCTTGGCCTTCGAGGGGATGTTCTTCGCCGGGCTGCTGGGGGCGTATTTGGTCTTCCGCCTGGGGGCCGCCGCCTGGCCCCCGCCGGGGGAACCGTACCTGCCCATCGGGGTGACCTGGGTGAACACCGGGATCCTCTGCTTCAGCAGCTTCACCATGCGGCGTGCCCTGCGGACCATCCGGCAGGGCGATGGGGCCGGGCTGTCCCGCTGGCTGCTGGTGACGGCGCTGTACGGCGTGACCTTCCTGGCCGTGCAGGGGTACGAGTGGGTTCGCCTGGTACGCTTCGGGCTCACCCTCTCCAGCGGGATCTACGGGTCCACCTTTTATGTGCTCATCGGATGC
>DASPOZ010000388.1:0-16916 GCA_035625755.1 Candidatus Sulfotelmatobacter sp. | reverse complement strand
CTGTAGAAGCAGGAGCGGTTCCCTGTATGGCAAGCGACCGCCTCCTGGTCCACCTTCAACACGAGGGCGTCGGCATCGCAGTCATACAGGATCTCGTGGACGCGCTGGACGTGGCCGGACTCCTCGCCCTTCTTCCACAGGCGGCCGCGCGAGCGGCTGTAGTAGTGGGCGAACCCCGTGGCCCGCGTCCGTTCCAGGGCCTCCCGGTTCATGTAGGCCAGCATGAGCACCTGCCCGTTGGCGCGGTCCTGCGCCACCGCCGGGATCAGGCCGTCCTTGTTGAACTTCAGCTCGATGTCGCCGTTGGCCATTGGCTCACACGAGCAATGAGCAACGAGGTATGAGCAATGAGTTATGAGATGGGAGCCAGAGCCTCATGGTCGGCCACTCATTGCTCATTGCTCGTTGCTCGTTGCTCCGGCAGGTCAGAGGCGGACGGGGACGCCTCGGCCTTGTAGATATGCCTTCACCTGGCCGACGGTGAATTCGCCGTAATGGAAGACCGAGGCGGCCAGGGCGGCGTCGGCCCTGCCGGCCGTGAGTCCATCGTAGAAGTGTTCGAGCTTGCCGATGCCGCCCGAGGCGATCACGGGGATGCCCACCGCCTCCGCAATGGCCTGCGTGAGGTCGATGTCGTACCCCTCCTTGGTCCCATCCCGGTCCATGCTGGTGAGGAGGATCTCCCCCGCCCCCAACTTCTCCCCCTCGCGCGCCCAGGCCACGGCGTCCTTGCCCGTGGGCGTCCTCCCCCCATGGACGTACACCTCCCAGCCTGGCGTGGGACGATGGACGTTGGACGTTTGACGTTTCTTGGCGTCGATGGCCAGGACGATGCACTGGGCGCCGAAACGCTCCGCGGCCCGGCGGATCAGCTCCGGGTCTTGCACGGCGGCGGTATTCAGGGATACCTTGTCGCAGCCGGTCTTCAGAAGCAGACGGATGTCCTCCAGGTCCGCGATGCCACCGCCTACCGTGAGGGGCATGAAGGCTTCCTCGGAGGTGCGGGCCACCACGTCCAGCATGATCTTGCGGCGCTCGTGCGACGCGGTGATGTCCAGGAAGACCAGCTCGTCCGCGCCCTCCTCGTCGTAGCGCCGGGCCACCTCCACCGGGTCCCCTGCATCGCGCAGCTCCACGAAGCGGGTGCCCTTGACCACGCGCCCGTCCTTCACGTCCAAGCAGGGGATGATCCGTTTAGCCAGCATGTGCTCCCGCGGCCCGCAGGGCGTCCTCCAGGGTGAGGGTCCCTTCGTAGAGCGCCCTCCCCACGATGACGCCGGCCACTCCTTCGCCTTCCAGCGCCCGGAGCGCCCGGATGTCCTCCAGCCTGGAAACGCCGCCCGAGGCGATGACCGGATGCCCGGCGGCCCGCGCCATCTCCACGAGCCCCGCCGTGTCCGGCCCCGCCAGCATCCCGTCGCGGCCGATGTCCGTGTAGATCACGGCGGCCAGCGGCAGTGGGGCGAAGCGGCGGGCCAGATCCACGGCCTTCACGGCCGTCCCCTCCTGCCAGCCCGAAATCGCCACGGCGCCGCCCCGCGCGTCGATCCCCAGGGCCACCTGCCCAGGGTGGCCCGCGGCCGCCTCCTCCAGCAGGCGGGGCTCCCGGATGGCGGCCGTCCCCAGCACGATGCGGGCCACGCCCCGGGCGAAGGCGCGGGCCACGTGATCGCCGCTGCGGAACCCGCCGCCCAGCTCGATGCGGGCGCGCACGGCCGCGGCCATCGCCGCCGCCACGTCCAGGTGCCGGGGCTCTCCCGCCTTCGCGCCGTCCAGGTCCACCACGTGGATCCAGGCCGCCCCGCGCCGGTCCCATTCCCGCGCCACGGCCACCGGGTCTTCGGCGTAGGCCGTTTCCTGCGCGAAGTCGCCCTGCCGCAGCCGCACCACGCGCCCGCCGCGCAGGTCGATGGCGGGGATCACCAGGAACGGCATAGCTCGCCGAAGTTGCGCAACATGGCCAACCCTACCCGCTGGCTCTTCTCAGGGTGGAACTGGGTGGCCATGATATTGCCCCTCCAGATCACCGACGTGAAAGGGACACCGTGCTCCGTGGTGGCCGCCACCACTGCAGGGTCGGCCGGCTCCACGTAGTATGAGTGCACGAAGTACACCGCCGGCTCGGCCGGCAGGCCCTTGAAGATGGGGGCGGGCCGGCGGACGGCCAGTGTGTTCCACCCCATGTGCGGCACCTTCAGCGCGCCCCCGTCCGCGGAGAGGCCCGCAGGAAACCGCACGACCTTCCCCTTGAGCACGTCCAGCCCCTTGTGGGTGCCGAACTCCTCGCTCTCGGAGAAGAGGAAGTGCAGGCCTAGGCAGATTCCCAGCAGCGGCTTGCCCCGCTCGATCTCGCGCAGGAGGGCCTCGTCGAATCCCGCCGCCCGGAGCTTGGCGATGCCGTCGGCGAACGCCCCCACCCCGGGCAGCACGATCCCGCGCGCGTCCCGCAACGTGCGCGGGTCCTCGACGACCTTGGCCTCGAAGCCAGCGCGGGCGAAGCCCTTCTCCACGCTGCGCAGGTTCGCGATCCCCGAATCGATGATGGCGATCACGCCAGGACACCCTCACCCCTGCCCTCTCCCTCGGTGAGCGAGAGGGAGGTTCTGGGGTTCAGAGCTTTCCCTTGGTGGACGGGACGCCGTGGACGCGCGGATCCACCGACGTCGCGTCGTCCAGGGCGCGAGCCAGGGCCTTGAAGATGGCCTCGGCCATGTGGTGCTTGTTCTCGCCGTAGAGCAGGGTCACGTGGACGTTGGCCTTCAGGTGCGTGGTGAAACCCTTGAGGAACTCCTTCACCAGCTCGGCGGCGAAGGTGCCGATGCGCCCCTTGAGCCTGCCCGCCTGGAACACCAGGTAGGGGCGGCCGCTCAGGTCGATGGCCACGCGCGCCAGGGCCTCGTCCATGGGCACCGTGGCCTCGCCGTACCGGCGGATCCCCCGCTTGTCGCCCAGCGCCTTCACGAAGGCCTCGCCCAGGCTGATCCCCACGTCCTCGGCCGTGTGGTGGTCGTCCACCTCCAGGTCGCCGGAGGCCTTGAGGGTGAGGTCGAAGAGGCCGTGGCGGGCCACCTGCGAGAGCATGTGGTCCAGGAACGGGATGCCGGTGGAGATGCTGTGGCGGCCCTGGCCGTCCAGGGTCAGCCCGATCCGGATGTCCGTCTCGGCGGTCTTGCGGCCCAACCTCGCGCGACGGGCGCGCCTCATGCCCGCACCCCCGCGGCACGCACGTCGTCCAGGGCACGTTTCAGGGCGTCCAGGAAGCGGGTGTTCTCCTCGGGCAGGCCCACCGTCACGCGGAGACAGCGGGCCAGCGCCGGGTCTCCCGCGAAGCGCCGCACGGAGACCCCCTGCCGGGCCACGGCCTCGTGGATGGCCCCGTCCGGGAAGGGCGTGCGCAGCAGAAGGAAGTTGGCCTCCGAAGGAAAAACCTCCACCTCGGGAAAGGCCCGCAGGCCCCGCTGCAGCGCGTCCCGCTCCCGCCGGACGGCCTGCACGTGCGCCCGCACCTCCGCGTCGTGCTCCAGGGCCACGCGGGCCACGGTCTGCGAGAGCATGTTGATGTTGTAGGGGAGGCGCACCTTGTTGAGCTCGTCCACGATGGCCGGCCCCGCGGCCAGGATCCCCAGGCGGAGCCCGGCCATCCCGATCTTGGACAGGGTGCGCAGGACCACCAGGTTCGGCCGCCGCGGTAGCTCCGGCAGGAGCGTGCGCTCGGAGTAATCGAAGTATGCCTCGTCTACCACCACCAGGCCGCGGCACCGGTCCAGGGTGTCGAGGATGGCCGCATCGTCCAGGCTGTTGCCCGTGGGGTTGTTGGGCGACGAAAGGAAGACCGCCCGCGGCCGCTCCCGCTCCAACGCGGCCCGCCAGGCGGCGGCATCGAGCGCGAACCGCGCGTCCAGCGGCACGCCCACGAAGCGGAGGCCCAGGGCGCGGGCCCCCAACTCGTACATGGAGAAGGTCGGCACGGGCGCCATGACGGCGACGCCCGGGCCCGCCACGGCCATGAGCAGCATCTGGATCAGCTCGTCCGAGCCGTTTCCCAGGAGGAGCTGCCCCGCCGGCACGCCGAAGCGGCGCGCCAGAACCTTCCGAAGCTCGTGGGCCTCGGGATCCGGATAGCGGTGGATGGGGAGGCCGCGGAAGGCCTCAACGATGGCCGCCTCCAGCGCCGGCGAGGGAGCGAAGGGGCTCTCGTTTGCATCCAGCTTCACCGGATAAGCGGCCGGGTCCACGTGGTACGCCGTGAGGGCCCGCACCTCGGCCCGGATCACCTCCTCCACCCGGAACTCGTCGCTCATCGGCTCCTCGTTCCGCAGGACTGAGGCACGAGGACTGAGGACTGAGTCGTGCCTTGCTGCTCAGCCATCAGCTCCTTCGTCTTTCGCCTTAGTCCTCGTGCCTCAGTCCTCAGTCCTGATCTCCGCGCTGCGGGCGTGACCTTCGAGGCCCTCCAGGCGGGCCAGCCGCACCAGCGCGGGCGCCAGCCTCCGGAAGGCGTTGGGGGTGAGGGCCGCGAAGGAGGTCCGCTTCACGAAGTCCTCCACCGACAGGGGCGACGCGAATCGTGCCGTCCCCCCGGTGGGGAGCACGTGGTTCGGCCCCGCCAGGTAGTCACCCGCGACCTCGGGGGTGGTGGCGCCCAGGAAGACGGCGCCGGCGTTCTCCACCTCCGGCAGCCAGCGCCACGGGTCCGCCACCATGAGCTCCAGATGCTCCGGCGCGATGGCGTTGGCCACGGCGAGGGCCTCCCCCACGCTCGGCGCCACGATGACGGCGCCGTGGCGCGCCACGGCCTCCTGGGCGATGGACCGCTTCGGCAGCACGGCCGCCTGCGCCGCCACGGCGGCCGACAC
The DNA here is from genome assembly GCA_035625755.1 of Candidatus Sulfotelmatobacter sp. Classification (GTDB taxonomy): domain Bacteria; phylum Methylomirabilota; class Methylomirabilia; order Methylomirabilales; family DASPOZ01; genus DASPOZ01. The sequence goes on along the minus strand of DASPOZ010000388.1, from coordinate 12,060 downwards.
CCGTTCGGCCAGCGCGCGCGCCGTGACAATGGCGATGGGGGCCGCCACCGGGTCGTGCTCGGCCTGGGCCAGCAGGTCCGCCGCCACCCAGTCCGGCCGGGCCGTCTCGTCCGCCACCACCACCACCTCGGTGGGGCCGGCGATCATGTCGATCCCCACGGCACCGAACACCAGGCGCTTGGCCGCGGCCACGTACACGTTCCCCGGCCCCACGATCTTGTCCACCCGGGGGAGGGAGGCCGTGCCGTAGGCCATGGCCGCCACGGCGTGCGCCCCCCCCACGCGGTACACGGCCGAAACCCCCGCCAGGTCCGCGGCCGCAAGGACGGCCGGGTGTACCTGCAGGTCCGCGCCGCACGGGGTGCAGAGCACCACCTCGTCCACGCCGGCCACGCGCGCCGGGACGGCGGCCATGAGGACGGTGGAGGGATAGGCGGCCCGCCCGCCGGGCACGTAGATGCCCACCCGGCGCAGCGGGCGCACCGCCTGCCCCAGCACCGTCCCGTCCGGCTCGGTGAAGGACCAGGGCTCGCGCCGCTGCCGCCGGTGGTAGGCCTCGATCCGCTCCGCGGCCAGCGCCAGGGCCTCCCGCTCGGCCGGTGGCATCCGGGCGTCGGCGCCCCGGCGCTGCTCCTCCGGCACCCGCACGTTCGCCGGCGTCAGCTCCGCGCCGTCGAACCGGCGGGCGTACTCCCAGACGGCGTCATCGCCCCGGCTCCGCACGCCCTCCAGGATGGCGCGCACCTCTGCCTCCACCCCGGCCGGGATCCCCTCCTGGCGCGCCCGCAGCGCGGCCAGGAAGGCGGCGCACTCGGGCGTGCCCGCGGCCACGACCTTCACGGCGAGCCGCCCGCCGCGGCCGGGCCCCCGCCCGGGCCGTTCGCCCCCCCGCCGGTCCCCACCAGCGCCTGGAGCGCCGCGATCAGCGCGCGGACCTCGGCGTACCTGGTCTTCAGACTGGCCCGGTTCACGATGAGGCGGGCCGAGGCCCGGGCGATCTCCTCCACCTCCACCAGGCCGTTCTCGCGCAGGGTGCGGCCCGTGTCCACCAGGTCCACCACGCGTTCGGCCAAGCCCACCAAGGGGGCCAGCTCGATGGACCCGCCGAGCTTCACCACCTCCACCTGCACGCCGCGCGCGGCGAAGTGGCGCTCGGTGAGGTTGGGGTACTTGGTGGCCACGCGGATGAAGGACCAGCGTCGCGGGTCGTCCTGCCGGCTCAAGGCGGCCGGCTCGGCCACCACCAGACGGCAGCGGCCGAAGGCCAGGTCCAGCGGCTCGTAGACGTCCGGCTGCTGCTCCAGGAGCTGGTCCTTACCCACGATGCCCGCGTCGGCCGCCCCGCGCTCCACGTAGGCCGGCACGTCCGCCGCGCGGATGCAGAGGAAGCGCCAGCCCCGCGCCGGGTCCTCCGCCACCAGGCGGCGACCCTCCCGGAGCGCCTCCACGGCGGCGCTGCCCAGGCGGCCGAAGAGGCCCAGGCTGTCCTCGAACAGGCGGCCCTTGGGCAGCGCGATGGCCAGCCCGTCCCCGGCCATCAGGCGGCCTCCCGGCGGATGTCCGCCCCCAGGCCGCGGAGCTTCACCTCCAGCGCCTCGTAACCCCGATCCAGGTGGTAGATGCGGAGGACCCGCGTGGCGCCGGCCGCGGCCAGGCCCGCCAGCACCAGCGAGGCGCTGGCCCGCAGGTCCGTGGCCATCACCGGCGCGCCGGAGAGGCCGGGCACGCCGCGGACCACGGCGGTGTTGCCCCGCACCTGGATGTCCGCCCCCATGCGCAGGAGCTCGTTCACGTGCATGAAGCGTTTCTCGAAGATGGTCTCGGTGATGGCGCTCTGGCCCTCGGCCACGGCCATGAGGGCCATGAACTGCGCCTGCATATCGGTGGCGAAGCCGGGGTAGGTGCGCGTCTGCACGTCCACGCCGCGGGCCCTGCCCCCGGCCGCCACCCGCAGCGTCCCCTCCCCCTCCTCGACGCGGGCGCCGGCCTCCCGGAGCTTCTCCACCACGGCCTCCAGGTGGCGCGGCTCGCAGGCCTCGATGCGCACGTCGCCGCCGGTGATGGCGGCGGCCAGGGCGAAGGTGCCGGTCTCGATCCGGTCCGGGATGATGCGGTGGCTGGCACCCCGCAGTGACCGGACCCCTTCCACCGTGATGGTGGTCGTCCCCGCGCCCCCCACGCGCGCGCCCATGGCGTTGAGCAGGTTGGCCAGGTCCGAGACCTCCGGCTCGCACGCGGCATTCTCCAGCACCGTGGTCCCCTCGGCCAGGGCCGCCGCCATCATCAGGTTCTCGGTTCCCGTCACCGTCTGGAGGTCGAAGACGATGCGCTCGCCCCGAAGGCGCGGCGCCTTGGCCTCCACGTATCCGTCACTCAGGGCGATGGTGGCGCCCAGCCTCTCCAGGCCGGCCAGATGCAGGTTGATGGGGCGCGGCCCGATGGCGCAGCCGCCGGGCAGGGAGACGCGGGCGCGGCCGTAGCGGGCCACCAGAGGCCCCAGCACCAGCACCGAGGCGCGCATGGTCCGCACCAGGTCGTAGGGGGCCGTCAGCTCCCTCGCGCGGCCGGCCCGGAGCGTGAGGGACTCGGTCCGCAGCCCCTCCACCGCCACGCCCAGGTGCTGCAGCAGCCGGGCGATGGTGCGGACGTCCGCCAGCCGCGGGACGTTGGACAGCGCCACGGGCTCGTCGGTGAGGAGGGCCGCGGCCATGCAGGGCAGCGCGGCGTTCTTGGCGCCGCCCACCCGCACCGTCCCCCGCAGGGGGAGCCCCCCGTTGATCAGCAGGCTATCCATCGCCCCTCTCCCGGTCCCGAGTCCTGAGTCCGGCGTCCTGGGTCCAAAGCGCCGCATCCGGCGACTCGGGACCCGGGACCCGGGACTCGGGACCGCGGCGGTGCGCCAGCACCGCCCGAGGCCGGCCCCCCAGATCCCGCACGATGTGGCCCGGCGCGTAGGCCCCGGTCTGGCGCAAGAGGTCCAGGCAGGCGCGGGCCTGCCCGTCCCCGAACTCGAAGAGGAGTGCGCCGCCCGGCGCGATCCAGTGCGGCGCCTGGGCCACCAAGCGCCGGATCACGTCCAGCCCGTCCGGGCCGCCGTGCAGGGCCAGCGCCGGTTCGTACCGCCGGATCTCGGGGGCCAGCCCGCCCATGTCCCGCGTCGCCACGTAGGGCGGATTCGAGACGAGGAGGTCCACCTGCCCTTCCAGCCCCCGCCCGGCCAGCGGCCCGCAGAGGTCTCCCTGCGCCAGCTCCACCCGGCCCGCCAGGCCCAGCGCCGCCGCGTTCCGCCGCGCCAGGGCCAGCGCCGCGGCGGAGACATCCGTCCCCAGATACCGGTGCCCCTCCACCTCGCTCGCCACCGCCAAGACTATCGTTCCGGGACCCGTGCCGACATCCACCACGACCAAGCGGTCCCGCGTCCCGGGTCCCGGGTCCCGCGTCGCCCGACGAAGGGCTCGGGACTCGGGACTCGGGACGGTCGCCGTGCGGGTGCGCAGCCAGCGCACGGCGGCTTCGACGAGGCATTCGGTTTCGGGGCGGGGGATGAGCACGTCCGGCGTGACGGCCAGCTCGAGGGACCAGAACTCCTTCCGCCCCAGGATATAGGCCACCGGCTCCCGGGCCTCCCGCCGGCCTAGCAGGCCCTCGAAGGCCGCCGCGGCCGCCGGGGGGACCGTCTCCTGCGCGTCGGCCAGGAGGCGCCAGCGCTCCACCGCCAGGACGCCGGCCAGGAGGACCTCGGCGTCCAGACGGGCCGTCTCCACGCCGGCGGCGCGCAGCCGGGCCGCCGCCGCCCGCAGGACCGCCCCGACGGTCACTCCACCCCGTTCCGTCCCCGCCGTCGCCCTCATTCCGCAATCCACATTCCGCAACCCGCAATCGCCCTGGCGTGGCGCGCCGTCAGGCGCTTCACGCCAGGGCCTTGAGCCGCTCGGCCTGCTCGTTCGTGGCCAGGGCCTCGATGAACTTCTCCAGGTGGCCCTCCAGGACCGCCGGGAGGTCGTGCAGGGTCAGGCCGATCCGGTGGTCCGTGATCCGGTTCTCCCGGAAGTTGTACGTGCGGATCTTCTCGGCCCGCTCGCCGGTGCCCACCTGGTTCCGCCGGTCCCGGGCGATGGCCTCCTGCTGCTTCTTCATCTCCATGTCCAGGAGGCGGGCCCGCAGCACCTTCAGGGCCTTGGCCTTGTTCTTGTGCTGGGACTTCTCGTCCTGGCAGCTCACCACCAGGCCCGTGGGCAGGTGCGTGACGCGCACGGCCGAGTCCGTGGTGTTCACGCTCTGGCCCCCCGGCCCGGTGGACCGGAAGACGTCGATGCGCAGGTCCTTCTCCTGGATCTCCACCTCCACCTCTTCGGCCTCGGGGAGGACGGCCACCGTCACCGTGGAGGTGTGGATCCGCCCGCTGGCCTCCGTGGCGGGAACCCGCTGGACGCGGTGGACCCCGCTCTCGTACTTCAGCCGGCTGTAGGCGCCCCGCCCGGCGATGCCGAGGATGGCCTCCTTCACCCCGCCCAGCCCGGTCTCGCTGAGGGAGAGCATCTCGATCCGCCACTTCTGGTTCTCCGCGTAGCGCTTGTACATGCGGAGCAGCTCTCCCGCGAAGAGGGTGGCCTCGTCCCCCCCGGCCCCGGCCCGGATCTCGAGGATGATGTCCTTTTCGTCGTTGGGGTCCCTGGGCAGGAGCATCATCTGCAACTCGCGCTCCGCCGCCGCCATCTTGCCCTCCAGCTCGTCCACCTCGGCCTGGGCCAGGCCCTTGAGCTCCGGGTCGATGGTCTCCTGCAGGAGCGCCCGGGCCTCCCCGGCCTCCTTCCGGAGGCGGCGGTACTGGTCGTAGAGGTCCACCACGGGCTGCAGTTCCGCGCGGGACTTGGCCAGGCGCTGGTACGCGGCTTGGTCCGGCCGGGCGGCCGCGGCCGAGAGCTGCTCCAGGAGCTCCTGGTGCCGCCGGACCACCCCGTCAAGCTTCTCGATCAAGGTGGACGTAGACATGGACCTTCCCTCGTGGGCCCAGGCTCACGGGGTCACGCTCCCGCCGATGGTCGAAAGGTCCGTCGGGTGAGGGTAAGGGAGGGGGGGGAGGCGTGAGCCCGCCGGGGGCCCAACCCGCCCTAGTGATGGTGGGGGTGCCGGCCGCCGCGGGCGGCCGGGGCGCGGCGCAAACGGCCCCCGCGGCCGGCCCGGGGGGCCGGCGCCGGGGGAACGCCGATGCGTGTGTCTCGTCTCATCTTGCGAGGCCTCGGGCCCGTGCCCGCCGCGCCGCCGCGGGTCGGTCAGGCCTCCGCGGGGAGGGCTTCCGCCGCAGCCTCGGCCGGTTGCCCGGCCTTCTTCTTGCCGTACTTGCGCTGGAAGCGCTGGACGCGCCCCTCGGTGTCCACCAGTTTCTGCTTGCCCGTGAAGAGCGGGTGGCACTTGGAGCAGATCTCCACCCGGAGGGCCGGCACCGTGGATCGGGTGCGGATGACTTCCCCGCAGGCGCAGGTGATGGTGGCGTTCACGTATTGGGGATGGATGCCCTGCTTCATGATAATAGCCTCAACGTCTGGGGACCCAAGCTGGAGGCAGTATAGCCCGCCCGGCGCCGTTCGGCAAGGGGCCGGGGGGCCGGCCGCCGGTGGCCCGGGGCCGGCCGGGCCTACTGGTTCATGGAGCGGAAAAAGTCCTCGTTGGTCTTGGTCTCGCGCATCTTCTCCTGGAGCAGTTCCATGGCCTCCACCACCCCCATGGTGTGCAGCACCTTCCGGAGCACCCACATCTTGTTGAGCTCTTCCTGGTTCAAGAGCAGCTCTTCCTTCCGGGTGCCCGACCGGAAGATGTCGATGGAGGGGAAGATCCGCTTGTCCACCAGGCGGCGGTCCAGATGCAGCTCCATGTTGCCGGTGCCCTTGAACTCCTCGAAGATCACGTCGTCCATCCGGCTCCCCGTCTCCACCAGGGACGTGGCCATGATGGTGAGCGAGCCGCCCTCCTCGATGTTGCGGGCGGCCCCGAAAAAGCGCTTGGGGCGCTGCAGGGCGCTGGCGTCCACGCCGCCCGAGAGGACGCGGCCGCTGGGCGGGCAGATGGTGTTGTGGGCCCGGGCCAGCCGCGTGATGGAATCCAGGAGGATCACCACGTCCCGCTTGTGCTCCACCAACCGTTTGGCCTTCTCCAGCACCATGTCCGACACCTGGACGTGCCGGGAGGCCGGCTCGTCGAAGGTGGAGCTCACCACCTCCGCCTTGACGGACCGCTGGAAATCCGTCACCTCCTCGGGGCGTTCGTCGATGAGGAGGACGATGAGGACGACCTCGGGGTGGTTCTTGGTGATGCTGTTGGCGATCTTCTGGAGCAGCACCGTCTTCCCGGTGCGGGGCGGCGCCACGATGAGGCCCCGCTGGCCCTTCCCGATGGGGGTCAGCAGGTCCATGATGCGCATGGAGATCTCGTCCGGGGCCGTCTCCAGGCGCAGGCGCCGGTTGGGGAAGAGCGGCGTCAGGTTGTCGAAGAGGATCTTGTCCTTGATGGCCTCGGGGTTCTCGTAGTTGATGGCCTCCACCTTCAGGAGGGCGAAGTACCGCTCCCCCTCCTTCGGCGGACGCACCTGGCCCGACACCGTGTCCCCGGTGCGGAGATCGAAGCGGCGGATCTGGGAGGGGGAGACGTAGATGTCATCCGGGCCGGGCAGGTAGTTGTAATCCGGCGCCCGGAGGAACCCGAAGCCGTCCGGCAGGATCTCCAGGACCCCCTCGGCGAAAATCAGGCCGTTCTTCTCCGTCTGGGCCTCGAGGATCTTGAAGATCAGCTCCTGCTTCCGGAGCCCGCTGGCCCCCGCCAGGCCCAGGTTGCGGGCGATGGCGTTGAGTTCGGCCACGGGCTTCTCCTTCAGCTCGGCCAGGTTCATCTGGCTCGCGCGCCCCGGGGCGGCGGTGGCCGCGGAGGCCTTGGCCGGCGCCGCCTCGGTCTTGGGCTCGTCGGCAGCAGGTGACAGGGTTCGCCCGCTCGGAGGACTCACCTTGGTTTTCCCTCCCTCTGAACGCACGATGGCGTTCGGTGTCAGTGCAAAGGCCGTTCTGCGCCTGCGGGGATGCAGTAAGAACCGACCAGGTGATGTTGGCCTCGCAGCCCTCCCCGGCGCACACTCATCCAGGGCTCATCAACGGGTGGGGCGTGCGGGCAACGGGAAACAGGCCGCCGTCAGCGATGGGCTCGGCTCGTCTCAACGCCTCTACTGAGCCAATTTGGGATGGGCACCACTCTGCGCGGGACCGCTCTGAAGGACGTTTCTTCCAAGAAGTTTAGGCGGCTCCGAGTCCTTTGTCAAGCCCCTTTTCGCGCCGATTTTCGCGCCGACGCACGGGCGGGGAGGCTCACGCACGGCGCCGCGCCTCCGCCCCAGCGCCCCCCCGATCCGCGGCCGGATACCCACCATCGGGGCCGGTGGCCTCGGCCAGGGCCATCAGCTCGGCATGCAGGCGCCGCACCTGGGCCGCGGTCTCCGCGGCGTCGCCCGAGTTGTCGATCACATGGTGGGCGTGCCGGCGCTTCTCGCCGAGGGGCATCTGGGCGGCCAGGCGTTGGCGGGCCTCCGCCTCGCTCAGGCCGTTGCGCGCCCGGAGGCGGCGAATCTGCTCGGCCTCGGACGCCACCACGACCAGCAGCCGCGGGAACGTCCGGTGCCGGCCGACCTCCACCAGCAGGGCCGCGTCCACCACCACCAGCCGCGCCCCCGCGGCCAGGGCCGCGCGCACCCGGCGATCGCTCTCCGCGATGATGGCCGGGTGCATGATGGCCTCCAGCTCGGCCCGGCGCGCCGGATCGGCGAACACCAGGGCGCTCAGCCGGCGCCGGTCGATGTTGCCCGCCGTGTCCAGGATGCCGGTGCCGAAGGCCTGCACGATGCGGGCGTAGGTGGGCTGGCCCGGCCTCTGGATCTCATGGGCGATGGCGTCCGAGTCCACGACGATGGCCCCCAGGTCCGCCAGCATCCGCGAGACGGTGCTTTTGCCGGTGCAGATCCCGCCGGTCAGGCCGACGACTAGCGCCATGGCCGAGGGCCGGCCGGAGGCCGGCCGGGGCGCGGCGGCGCTTCGCCGTGTTGCTGCGTCACCGCTTCTCCGCCTCCGGCGCGAGCAGCGAGGTCTGGGCGAAGGCGCTCTGCAACCGGGTGAATTCCAGCTCACGGCAGAGGGCCAGGAAGGCCTCACCATCCGGCGGCTGCCGGCGAAGCGCCCCCAGGTCCACCGGCACCGGCACATCGGTGCGCGCCCGCACGAGCTCCCGGCTCCGACGCGCCTGCTGGGCGTGGGCCGCCAGGGCCTCCCGGAGCTTCGGGCGCGCCACCCTCTCGAGGGCCCCCAACAGGCCATCCAGGGATCCGAATTCCTGCAAGAGTGCGCGGGCCGTCTTCTCGCCCACCCCCGGGACCCCCGGCACGTTGTCGATGGCGTCGCCGGTGAGGCCGAAGAGATCCACCAGGGCCTCGGGCGGCACCCCGTACCGGGTCACCACCTCCTCCCGATGGTACCAGCGGTCGCGCATCGGCTCGTACACCGTGATCCCGTCGGCCACCAGCTGGAGCAGGTCCTTGTCCCCCGTGACGATCACCACTTGGACACCACGCTCCCGGGCCTGCCGGGCCAGCGTGGCCAGGATGTCGTCGGCCTCCTCGCCCTCCACCAGGAGCAGGGGCACCCGCAAGGCCTCCACCACCCGGCGCACGTGGGGGACCTGTTGGGCCAGCGCCTCGGGCATGGGGGGGCGTTGCGCCTTGTACTCGGCGAAGGCCTGGTGCCGCACCGTGGGCCCCGGCCCGTCGAAGGCCACCCCCAGGTACTCGGGCTGCCGCTCCCGCACCACCTTCAGGAGCATGCTGGCAAAGCCGAGGACGGCGTTGGTGGGGACGCCCCGCGAGGTGGTGAGGGGTGGCAGCGCGTGGAAGGCCCGATAGAGGTACGAGCTCCCGTCGATGAGGTAGCAGGCGGGGCCCGGCGGCGGACCGGCCATCGCCTAGCCCGGATCCTTCGCGATCATGTTCGCGAAGGATCCGGGAATGTCCAATGACCAATTGCCAAGGTCCAAAGGCGGACCCGGTGCGCGCGACGGCCTGCAACGGCTCGCGCCCCGCACCGAGCGCCTTTGGCCATGGGAAATTGGCCAATGGCAATTCCGCCCGGAAACTGGACGCCCCTTTTCGTGAATCATGCGGCCTAGGCCTCGCCCACCGGGGCCGGGCGCGAGGCGCGGAGAGGCAGGCGGACCCGCACCGCGGTGCCGCCGCCGATCCCGCTCTCGATGGCGATCTGGCCGCGGTAGGCGTCCACGATGACCCGCGCCACCGCCAGCCCCAGCCCCAGGCCGCCGGCCGACCGGGTCATGCTCATGTCGCCCTGGATGAAGGGCTGCATCAGCTTGGCGATGCCTTCGGCCGGGATGGGGGTGCCCGTGTTGGTGATGCCGACCTCCAGGTCGTCCTCCACCATGCGTGCGGCCACCCGCAACTGGCCGTGCCGCTCGTTGAACTTGACCCCGTTCTCGATCAGGTTGGCGAAGAGCAGCCCCACCTTCTCGGGGTCCAGCCAGAGATCCGGGATCTCCGGGTCCAGATCGAAGTGCACCGTCAGGCCGCGCTCCTTGATCTCCGGCTCGAAGGGCTGCACCACCGAGCGGAGCAGTTCGGGGAGGTGCACCTCCTGGACCTGCAGATTGATCTCTCCCCGTTCGAACTCCACGTAGGCCAGCAGGTTCCCGATGAGGCGCCCCAGGCGCTGGGCGCCTTGCTTCACGGCGACGACGCTCTCCTGCTGGTCCGGCGTCAGCCCGCCCAGGTGCTGGCCCAGGAGCAGGTCCACCCAGCCGTTGATGATGGTGAGGGGGGTCCGAAACTCGTGGGTGATGGCCGAGAGGAGATCGGAGCGAATCTGGTCGAGTTCGTAGAGGCGCCGGTTGATCTCGCTGAGCTGGATGTTCTCCTGCCGCAGGCGCTGCTGTTCCAGCCCCCGGGCCACGATGACGAAGAGCTCCTCCAGCCGGAAGGGCTTGAGGATATAATCGTAGGCGCCTCCCTTGAGCGCCTTCACCGCCGAGTCGATGGTGCCCTGCCCCGTCATGAGCACCACCAGGGCGCCGGGCTGCATGAGGCGCGCCCGCTCCGTGAGGGCGATGCCGTCCATGTCGGGCAGCATGAGGTCCGTGATGACCACCTCGATGGGCGCCCCCCGCATGGCCTCGATGGCCTCCTGGGCCGTGGCCGCCGGCGTGACCCGGTAGCCCTCCAGTTTGAAGGCCTGGGCGAGCGCGAGGCGTAGGCTCTCCTCGTCGTCCACGATGAGGACCTGGACGCCGGATCGGGGCGGCGCGGCGCCGGGGGATCTGCGGGGCTGTGACATGCTACGGACCTCGGCGGCAACCTAGCAGAGCGTCCCTGGACCGTCAAGACGCCCGCCCTGCGGCGCGACGCGGAGATGGAGGGACGCGGCGACGCGGCGGACTCCAGAAGCCGAAGCGGGGTAGCGCCGACGACTGGGTTCCAGGGTCCGGCCCGCCTATCGCTTGCCGTGTCTCCGCCTCGCCGTGTCTCCGCGTCCCGGCGTCTCCGGGTCGATCCGTCGTGCCTCCAGGGCGACCCACTCGCCGCGGCGGCGGGCGGTCACCGGGCCGAATCCGGCGGCGTGCGCGGCCCGCCGGGCGGCCGATGCCTGGCCCCGCAGGAGGCCCGAGACGACCAGCAGGCCGCCGGGACGCACGCGGCGGGCCAGGCCCGGCAGGACCTCGGCCAGGTCCCGCGCCGTGAGGTTGGCCACGGCCAGGTCGAAGCCGCGCGCGCCGCAGGCGGCCAGGGGACCGTGGCGGACGCGCACCCGCCGCCCCACCCGGTTCCGCCGGCTGTTCTCCCGGGCGACGCGGCACGCCACGGGGTCCGTGTCCAGGGCGACGATCTCCCCGGCCCCCAGCTTCGCGGCGGCGATGGCCAGCACGCCCGACCCGGTGCCCAGGTCCAGCACGCGCTCTCGCCCGCGAACGTGCCGGGCCAAGGCCTCGAGGCAGAGCCGCGTGGTGGCGTGCGCCCCCGTGCCGAAGGCCATGCCGGGGTCCAACGTCACCCGCGCGGCGCCGTCCGCGGGCGCGCGAACCCAGCTGGGCTGAACCACCAGTCGCCGGCCGATGCGGACGGGGCGGGCGTAGCGCCTCCAGCGCTCCGCCCAGGCGCTCCCCCGCACCGCGCGAAGGGTTATTCGCGTCCGGCCGCGGAGCGTCCCCAGGCGCCGGAGGGCGCGGAGGAGGCGCCGGAGGGCGCGGGCCGCCGCCTCGCCGCGGGCCCGCGAGTCGAAAGGGGCGGTGAGGGCGACGGCGCGGGCGCCCCGGGGGGTCTCCTCCACGAGTCCGGGTGCCCCCTGCTCCAGCAGGAAGTTGGCCACGGCCCCGGCGGCGGCGGGCGGGACGCGGAGGCGGAGGGCGCAGAAGGAACGCACGGGGCGCGGGGCGGCGTGGGTCGCGCGGAGAGGATGTTTGATGGGGGGCTCCAGCCTGCGCCTATCGCTAGGGTCCTGAGACAGAGAAACCCTTCACGATCCGTGCCCGTGCCCGACGGCACGCCGAAGGCAAGGCGCAACCGACCATGGCAACGGACGCGTCTCGGGTCAGACCCGGGGCACGGAAACGATCGGTCCGGAGAGTTCTAAACTCGGGAGGCTAGCCGAAGAGGCCCTTCACCTTCTCCCAGAAGCGGCTGGCCAGCGGATGCCCCTCACCGTTTTCCAGGCGGCCGTATTCCTCGAGGATCTCGCGCTGCTTGCCGGTGAGGCGCGTAGGCACCTCCACCAGGACCCGGGCCACCAGATCGCCACGGCCGTAGCCGCGGACGTTGGGCACGCCCTTGCCGCGGAGGCGGAACTCCGTGCCGGACTGTGTGCCGGGCGGGATCTTGACCTTGGCGCGCCCCGTCAGGGTGGGGATCTCCAACTCGGCGCCCAGGGCCGCCTGGACGAAACTGATGGGGATTTCGCAGAGGAGGTCGTCGGCCTGGCGGGCGAAGAGGGGATGTTCCTGGACGGTGAGGACCACGTACAGGTCCCCGGGCGG